>NZ_JBXASU010000039.1:0-67912 GCF_058809705.1 Cupriavidus sp. MPR-AND1C
ATCTCGTGCCGGGTGCCGACGGCGATGAACTTGCCGTCGCTGATGGCTACGGCTTCGGCCTGCGGGTTGGCGCGGTCGAGCGTGGCGAACTTGCCGTTGACGAGGATGAGCTCGGGCGTGCTGGTTTGGGTCATGGCGAAACTCCGGCTGGCGGCTGCCGCGCCGAGCGCGGCGGCGCCGGCAATGAACTGTCGGCGGGTCAGTGAGGCAAAAGGCGAGGAGGACAGGGAGGCATCAGATGCGCACAGGCCGTCCCGGCCTGTCTGCTGGTCGCGGGACGGCATGTTATCAGGCCGAGAGGAAGGCCAGCAGGTCGGCGTTGACCTTGTCGGCTTGCACCACGCACATGCCATGCGAGGCGCCCGGGTAGACCTTCAGCGTGGCGTTCTTGACGATCTTGGCGCTGAGCTTGGCCGCATCGTCGATCGGCACGATCTGGTCGTCATCGCCGTGCAGGATCAGCGTGGGCACGTCGATCTTCTTCAGGTCCTCGGTGTAGTCGACTTCCGAGAACTCCTTGATGCACAGGTACTGGCCCAGGATGCTGCCGGTCATGCCCTGCGCCCAGAACGCATCGATGGTGCCTTGCGAGACCTTGGCGCCGGGACGGTTGAAGCCGAAGAAGGGCACCGCCAGATCCTTGAAGAACTGCGAGCGGTTTTCAGCCGTGCTCTTGCGGATGCCGTCGAACACGTCCATCGGCAGGCCGCCGGGGTTGGACGGGGTCTTGACCATGATCGGCGGCACCGCGCCGATCAGCACGGCCTTGGACACGCGCTTGGTGCCGTGGCGCCCGATGTAGTGGGCCACCTCGCCACCGCCGGTGGAGTGGCCGACCAGCGCCGCGCCCTTCAGGTCCAGGGCTTCGATCAGCGCGGCCAGGTCGTCGGCATAGGTGTCCATGTCGTTGCCCTTGGCGGGCTGGTCGGAGCGGCCATGGCCACGGCGGTCATGCGCGATCACGCGGAAGCCGTGCTGCACCAGGAACAGCATCTGCGCGTCCCAGGCGTCGGCGTTCAACGGCCAGCCGTGCGAGAACACGACCGGGCGGCCGGTGCCCCAGTCCTTGTAGTAGATCCGGGTGCCATCCTTGGTAGTGATGGTGTTCATGCTGCTTGCTCCGGTATGGTGGGGTGCGGCGTGGCCCTGCGGCTTGCCGGCGGCAACGGCGGCGGTGCTGCCCAGGGCCGCGAGGGCGGCGGCGCCGGCCGTGCTGGCGCCGGATACCAGCAACTCGCGCCGCGATGGGTTCAGGGCTATGCCTTGCTGATTGGATTGCGCGCTCATGCTTGTCTGCCCGAGAGATAAGGGTGGTGTTGTGGGCGAATCAGCGTGCCGGCACCGGCGCGAGCGAGGCGTGCGGCGTGGCGGTACGTTGCTCGGCCTTGTGCACCATGGTGTAGGCGTAGTCCACGCCCATGCCGTAGGCGCCCGAGTGTTCCTTGGCCACCTTCATCACGGCGTCATAGGTGTCGCGGTGGGCCCAGTCGCGCTGCCATTCGAGCAGCACCTGCTGCCAGGTCACCGGCACCACGCCGGCCTGCACCATGCGCTGCATGGCGTAGTCGTGCGCTTCCTTGGTGGTGCCGCCGGAGGCGTCGGCCACCATGTAGATCTCGTAGTCGCCTTCGAGCATGGCGCACAGGGCAAAGGTGGTGTTGCAGACCTCCGTCCACAGGCCGGCGACGATGACCTTCTTGCGGCCGTTGGCGGCCAGCGCGTCGCGCACCTTCTGGTCGTCCCATGAGTTCATCGAGGTGCGTTCCAGCGTCTGCTGGCCGGGGAATACGTCCAGCAACTCGGGATAGGTGAAGCCGGAGAAGGATTCGCTTTCCACCGTGGTGATGGTGGTGGGGATGTTGAAGATCTTGGCGGCCTTGGCCAGTCCGACCACGTTGTTCTTCAACACCTGGCGGTCCATCGACTGCACGCCGAAGGCCATCTGCGGCTGCTGGTCGATGAAGATCAGCTGGCTGTTTTGCGGGGTCAGTACTTCGAGCTTGGCGTTGGTCATGATTTCTTCCTGAAGTTGGGTTGGCGGGATCGTGCCGGCATGGCGCGGCACAGGCGACGGCCGATCCCCGGTCGGGTGCGGCGCGGGAGTGTGGCGGATCTCTGCACAAGCACCTCGAACAAAGGTTAAGGCTGCATGATGCTCGTCGCCATTGTCTTTTCGTATTAGTCAACCGCTGTCGGGGCGTACATGGGCATGGTGAGCGCCGCTCATGCGCGGATCAACGGCCCGAGTCCGGGAATCCAGCGGAATTCCTGTCCTTTGACGCCGATAAGGCCAGGACCCGGAGAAGCGACGTGCGCGGCGCCGATCCAAACGCCGACCTGCGTCTGCGTTTGAGGCCCGGCCAGGCCAGGCAGCCTGGCCAATACCGGATTGCCAGGAGGATCAGCGTAAGGCTAGGCGCGGGGGAAGGGGGCGTCTATTGCCCTTTGGTATGAGGCGATCATACCGGCGAGCTGTCGCATCGCCATGGGCCGGCGGCGGCGGTAAAGGCTTGCGGCCTGCCAGTTTTGTGTTGGCGCTCTCACCTTACGTCGAAGTCTTTTGCCATTTGGGCCCGGCCCAGGTGCGGACGCCCGGCTTCGGTCAGACCGAGGCGATGCGTGGCTCGCCGCAGTAGCTGCCGCCCCGGGCGCGATTCCATGCGGGCGATTGCGCGACTCAGTACGGAAGGTGTGTCTTGCGCAACAAACCGGACACAGGGCGGAGGAATGATGAGGAATAGGCGCAAGCGTGAAAACCGGCGACGGTGAATGGAGGATGCTGCGCTACGCGCGGCGCGACATCTTGATCGATTGGCCGTTCGGCGGACGTCAGCAGTGTCGGCGTGAGTTGCGCCGATCTCTCGTGCACGGTCTCGACCCTGGTCCCCGAGGAATGGTTGCGCTTGCGCGCTCAGAGTTTAAACAGGCGCAGGCGTCCGGCGCGCGCCTCAATCTCCTTCGGTGCCACTTTCCAGAGTCGGCCCAGCGCCGCCCAGCCGCTGAACACATCGACGGTGCGCTCGATCACTGCCTTGGGGCCGGTCACATCGAATTTCTTGCCGAAACCGATGAGGTCGTCCACGGTGAAATTGTCTGCCTTGCCACCGATGGTCATCTGGTGCTGCAGCGTGTAACCCGTGCCTGCGGAGAACGTCAGGTCATAGGCCGGTGACAGGCTCCATTCGCCGGTGGGTGACATCAGGAAAGCGAAGTTCTTCACGTGGTCGTCCTGGTTGCGCCCCACGACATTGAAGATCATCCGGCGGTAAGCTTCCTCAATCGCTGCATGGGGCATCTGGAAGGCCCGGATCCGGCGGAAGTACTGGTCATAGCTGTAGGCGCGCGGGATGTTGTAGTCGATGTGCGTGAGGCCGGCCAGGCTGTGCATATGCACTCGGCCACCGTCTTCGCTGCGATCGAATCGCTTGGTCAGGAAGTGGAATCTGCCGTTGTCCTCTTCGATGAAGTCGACCGGCGCCATGTCGATGCCGAGTTCTTTCGCCAGGAGAGCGTAGGTATATTCAACCCGGTTGAAAGGCTGGGCGTGATGGTCATTCGGGTTGGCTGACTCGACGCCGCCGAACTTGATCAGCCAGCTTTCCTCGCCCTTGCGCGGTTTGACGAACGCGGAACGGATCTGCTTGTCCCGACGGTTCCAGAGAATCAGCGCCTTGGCCCGCGCGCCGCCCGCGCTTGCGCCAATCCGCATCAGTTCCTGGATCGCGCCATCCTGTTCGCCGGCCACGAGCTTGCGCGCGGCCTCCACCAGTGCGCCAACCTCAAGGGCTTCGCTCTCGCCTGCCGTCGCCCGCCGGTCGATCCTGGGCCGGAACTCGAGCGCCCCCATTGCGCGGTCGCCGATATAAAGCAGGCGCTGAACCGGACTCATCGCCTTGTCAGGCTCGCCTCGGTCCTCGAAATACTTCTTGATGATCAGGTTGCCGAAGGTGTCCGGCAGCGCGTCCGCCAGGACGCCAGGCAGACCCAGAAACGCGTTGACCCGCCGCAGTTCGGGAAATTCGAACGTGCCAGACTGGGGTGGCAGGAACTCCGGCGAAATGCTCGGCCCCCCGGTGCCCAGGTACTCCAGGTCATAGTTGAAGCCGATCCGGCCGCTATCGAACTCAGTGACGGCACCCACGGCCTGACCGCGCATGAGGACATGGGCGCTGGCGATAACGCCTTGTACCGGACGGGCGCGCTGCGGCGAGCGCGACTTTCTTTGCGTCACCAAACTAGCGCTCCTTGGGCTTATAGGCGCGCTTGCGGACTTCGCCTCGCGCAGACAGCGCTTCGCTTGATGGCAAGGTATCCGGGAAGGCTGCGTCCAGGCTGCCGATCATGCTCAGCGCTCGCAACACCTTTACCAGCGTGGATACGCGCACATCCCGTCCGGCCTCCAGGTCGCCCAGGGCGGTCCGGCCGATGCCGGCGCGCTTCGCCAGGTCTTCGATCGTGAAGTTGCGTTCTATGCGCTTGGAGCGCAGGCGGACCCCGATTTCAGCGGCAATTTCATCACCTGTCGATGTGCTTCGAATAGCAGGCATAACGTATTTAATATTGTCATTGCGCCTGCAAAGGCGGTTATTTTGTACGGTAGTACAATCAGGGTGATATGTCAAGACACGCGTCGATAAGCTTGCTATAGCGGGCGTATTGTGCCTGAGACGACGTAACTACCGGAATAGAAGGCGTAACGATGCAATAAGCGGTGTGGTGTAGGCCCCGC
This sequence comes from Cupriavidus sp. MPR-AND1C, assembly GCF_058809705.1. Classification (NCBI taxonomy): domain Bacteria; kingdom Pseudomonadati; phylum Pseudomonadota; class Betaproteobacteria; order Burkholderiales; family Burkholderiaceae; genus Cupriavidus; species Cupriavidus sp. MPR-AND1C. The sequence continues at coordinate 4,730 of NZ_JBXASU010000039.1, forward strand.
CGCATGGGGCTATCGCACCGATGCGACTCTAGGCTTCGCACGCGCAGGCAAATGTCTCGCGCCTGACGGAGCCGATAGTCAGCAGGGCATCAAGACGTAGCAGGTGGTTTCCCCGCTCAGACCACACGATGCGGCAGGCCTGCTGCGAGAGACCAGATACGCCCATGCGTAGGTATTTGTACTTGGTTGCAACAAGCATCTATTGCAACGAGAATCTTTTGTCAATATCTACTGATTTTTGAAGACTGATATGCCAGCCTCGGATCATCCCATCCTCGAATACCTGTCGTTCCGCCTCGATCGCCTGAGCGAGTTGAGCAAAGCGGCGGGTTCGCAATATTACGAGAACGAATTCGGCGTCACGGTGCGGGATCTGCGCGTGCTGCGGCTGGTTGCGCTGGAGCCGGGCCTGACCCTGGGCCGGCTCATCGAGCTTTCCTTGCTCGAGAAGACGCTGGTGTCGAAGCTCGTCAGTGCACTGGTGCGGCAAGGGCTGCTGAGGCGGCAGATCGGTGAAGTCGATGCCCGGCAGATAAATCTGTTCCTGAGCGCCGAGGGCGAGAGCATGGTCAAGCGCACCTACGAGCGCGGCAACACGCTCGAAAAGGATTTTCTTGCGACGCTGACCGAGGCCGAGCTCAAGATTTTCAATCGCTGCATCGACAAGTTGACGGATACGCTGGAGCGCCGCGCGAAGAATGCCGGCAGCGACGATCCGGGCAGCGCCAAGCCCAAGCGGGCCGCATAGATTCTTCATTCCCGCGGAGGGATATCCATGCTCTATCAATCGTTCAGGGGGTGGGCGGCCGCCTTGCTGATCGCAGCCGCCGCCGGCACCGCCGGCACCGCGGGGGCGCAAGCGCCGGTCAGCACACTGCGCACGGTGCCGACATCGGATCTCAAGGTGCTCGACCCGATCTGGACCACGGCCACTATTTCGCAGAATCATGGCTACATGATCTATGACACGCTGTTCGGGCTGGACGCGCAAGGCAAGGTGCAGCCGCAGATGGTGGACAAGTTCACTGTCGGCAAGGACAACCGGACCTGGAATTTCACGCTCCGTCCGGGCCTGGCGTTCCACGACGGCAAGCCGGTGACGGGAGACGATGTTGTCGCTTCCCTCTCGCGATGGGCCAGGCGCGATGCGCTCGGCCAGCGTATGTTCGCCGCGCTGGAAGCGATCGAGGCGGTTCCTCCCAACGGCTTCCGGCTTGTCTTTCGCCAGCCGTTCCCGCTGGTGCTGGATGCCCTTGCCAAGCCGAACACCAGCGCGCCGTTCATCATGCCCAAGCGGGTGGCCGAGACGCCGGCCGACAAGCAGATCGACGACTACACCGGGTCCGGCCCCTTCATCTTCAAAAAGGATGAATTCCGTCCTGGCGAGAAGGTGGTTTATGTCAGGAACGCGCAGTACCGCCCGCGCTCGGAACCCCCGTCGGGCACGGCCGGAGGCAAGCGGGTCTATGTGGACCGTGTCGAATGGGTCATCCTCAAGGACGAGCAGACGCAGGTCAACGCGCTGCTCAGCGGCGAGGTGGACATGCTCGAACTGTTGCCGTCCGGGCAGTATGACGCGCTACGCAAGAATGCTGCGATAGCGCTGCTGAAGCTGGCTGGCGGCATGGCAACCCTGCACCTGAACCATCTCGTTGCGCCGTTCAACGATCCGCGCATCGCGCGGGCGGCATTGCTTGCCATCAACCAGGACGCGATGATGCGCGCGCAATGGCTTCACCGCGAACTCTATAGCACCTGCGTCTCGATCTACCCCTGCGGCACGATGTATTCCAGCCAGAATGCCGGCGGCTTCACCGGCAAGCCGCAGTTCGAGAAGGCCAGGCAGTTGCTCAAGGAGGCGGGCTACAACGGCAAGCCGGTGGTGTTGCTCTATCCATCCGACCTCGCCTCTCTCAACAAGTATCCCGTCGTCTATGCGCAGTTGCTAAAGCAGGCCGGATTCAACGTGGATCTGCAGACCATGGACTGGTCCACCCTGATCACGCGCCGGGCGAAGAAGGATGCGCCCGACAAGGGCGGATGGAATGCCTTCATCAGCGTGTGGCCGGATGCCACGCTGCTCAACCCGATGTTCATGTCCTTCCTCACGGGGAACGGCGAGAAGGGGTGGTTTGGCTGGGCCACCGACAACAAGCTGGAGGAACTGAAGTCGGCGTTCTCGGGCAGTGCCGATCCGGCTGAGCGAAAGCGCCTGGCCGAAGAGATCCAGTTGCGCGTCTACGAGACTGGGTTGATGGCGCCGATTGGCCAGGGCTGGCTGACAACGGCGGTGCGCAAGGGCGTAGTGGACGGCGTGGTGCCTGCGCCGGCGTTCGTGTACTGGAACATCCGCAAGCACTGAGCGAACAGCCTCGACAGCACGCCGCGCAGCCCGGCGCGACTCCCTCCATGACTTCGTCCCGAACGGCACCCGTTCGTCGGGTGCCCCTGCGAACAATGTTCTGAGTTGACCATGGCCTTCTTCGTGTTGCGTCGCTTGATCGCGACCTTGCCCGTCCTCGTGATCGTGGCTTTCATTGTCTTCCTGATGTTGAGGCTGACGCCGGGAGACCCTGCCGCGGCGATCGTCGGCGACGCCGGCACGGCTGCCGACATCGCACGAATCCGGCTGCAACTCGGGCTGGACCAGTCGCTCGCCCACCAGTTCCTGGCCTGGGCGGCCCGCCTTGTCCACGGCGACCTGGGTGAATCGTTCTACCTGAAGCGCAGCGTCAGCGAGCTGATCGCGCAGCGGCTCGAGCCGACGGTGGCGCTCGCGGGGGTGACGATCACGCTGGCGGTACTGATCGCGGTGCCGCTCGGGGTGCTTGCCGCGTGGCGGCATGGTGGCTGGCTGGACCGGTGCCTGATGAGTTTTTCGGTCCTCGGTTTTTCGATTCCGGTGTTCGTGGTCGGCTATCTGATGATCTGGGGTTTTTCGCTCAAGCTCGGCTGGCTGCCGGTGCAGGGATACGCACGCCTCTCCGAGGGCCTGGGCGCCTGGCTGCGTCAGCTGGTGGTGCCCGCCGTGACGCTGTCAATCGTCGACATCGCGCTGATAGCGCGCGTCACGCGTGCCGCGGTTGCCGAAGCGCTGACCGAGGATCACGTGCGCACGGCGCGTGCCAAAGGCATCCCCGAGTATCGGGGGCTGATCCGGCATGCATTGGCCAATGCGGCGGTGCCCATTGTCACGGTGATCGGCGTGGGCGTCGCGCTGCTAGTCGGCGGCGTGGTCATCACCGAGACGGTGTTCGCCATTCCTGGCCTGGGCGCATTGACCGTGGAAGCCATCCTGTCGCGCGACTATCCGGTAATCCAGGGTGTGACGCTGTTTTTCTCCTTCGTCTACGTGCTGGTCAATCTCCTGGTCGATCTCAGCTACATCTTTTTCGATCCGCGTATTCGCTATTGAACATCGCTATTGAGCTATTGAGCTATTGAGCTATTGAGCTATTGAGCTATTGAGCTATTGAGCTATTGAGCAGTTGAGGTTCCGACATGTCCACCGATTTCCTCTCAAGCAGCCTCCCGGCCCTGCGGGCGTCCGGGCCGGCGCGCCGTCCCTCCTTGTGGCGCCTGGCGTTGTGCAATACCAGTGTGCGCCTCGGCTTGGGCGCCCTGATCCTGTTGGCGCTCCTCGCGGCCGGCGCGCCATGGCTTTACACCATCGATCCCACGTCCATGGATCCGGCCGCCGCCAATCTGGCGCCGCTCACGCATGGCGAGTTCCTCAGCCTTAGCGCCGCCGAACCGATCCAGCGCTGGTTCCTGTTCGGCACCGACAGCCTGGGCCGGGACGTCTGGAGCCGCGTCCTGTACGGGACACGCGTTTCGCTGGCCGTAGGCGGTGCGGTTGCGGTGTTGTCGCTGTGCCTGGGGCTGGCGATCGGGGCGTTCTGCGGCTATTTCAGGCGCGTCGACGGGTTGGTGATGCGCGTGATGGACGGCATGATGGCCATTCCGGGCACCCTGTTCGCCATCGTTCTGGTGGCTTTGTGGCGACCGAGCCTGATGACGGTGATCTTCGCCATCACCGTGCCCGAGATACCCCGCGTCGCGCGACTGGTGCGATCGGTGGTGCTGACGGTACGCGAAGAGCCGTACGTGGAGGCTGCCATCGCGCTCGACAGCACGGTGCCTGCCCTGATGTTCCGCCATATCCTGCCTAATGCCATCGGGCCCTTGATCGTGCAAGGCACGTACGTTTGCGCCGCCGCCATGCTGGTGGAGGCCGGCATGTCGTTTCTTGGCATCGGATTGCCGCCGGAGATCCCGACCTGGGGAAACATCATGGCCGAGGGCCGGTCGCAGTTCAACAGCTATCCCCATACCGTATTGCTGCCGGGCCTGTTCCTCGCGGCAAGCGTGCTGGCCGTCAATATGCTGGGCGATGGGCTGCGCGACACCCTCGACCCTAAATTCAGCAAGCGTGGGAGGTAAAGGATGCAGGCCATGGAACGGACGGCAGTGACGGGTACCGGACCGGTACTGGCGGTGCGGGACCTCTGGGTCACGCTGCCGGCCGGCAGTGACCGGCCGCTGGCGGTGCGGCACATCAGCTTCGAGGTGGCGCCGGGCCGCATCATGTGCCTGCTCGGTGAATCCGGTTCCGGCAAGTCAGTGATCGCCCAGGCGGTCATGGGGCTGCTGCCGCCCACGCTCAAGCCATGCGCGGGACGCATCGAGCTTCTGGGCGAGAACTTGCTTGAAGCCAGCACGCGGCGCCTGCGCGCGCTACGCGGGGTCGCCATGGCGATGGTGTTCCAGGAGCCGATGACGGCACTCAACCCGGTGATGACCTGCGGCGAGCAGGTGGACGAGGTACTGGCCTGGCATACCGATCTGCGGCCGGCAGAGCGCCGCGCGCGCATCCTGGAGATCTTCGCGCGCACGCGGCTGCCCGAGCCTGAGCGGATCTACAGCGCATATCCGCATCAGTTGTCCGGCGGACAGCGCCAGCGGATCGTGATCGCGATCGCGATGATTCTCAGGCCGGCGCTGCTGATCTGCGATGAGCCGACCACCGCGCTGGATGTCACGACCCAGGCCGAAATCCTCAAGCTGATCCGCGAATTGCAGGCCGAGAGCGGCACCGCCGTGCTGTTCATCACCCACGATTTCGGCGTGGTCGCGGAGATTGCGGACGATGTCGCGGTACTCCAGCTGGGAGAGCTGATCGAGCAGGGCCCGAAGGAAGCCGTGCTGCGCCGCCCGCAGGAGCCTTACACGAAGATGCTGCTCGGCGCGGTTCCCCGGTTGCGCCCTGCCGGTCGGCCGCAAGTCAAGGCGGCGGCGCCGCTGCTCAAGGCGAGCGGCCTTGCCAAAACCTATGTGACGGGAAGCTGGCCCGCCAGGCGCGGGATCGTGCAGGCGGTGCAGGATGTCGCGCTGGCGGTGCACGCCGGCGAGACGGTAGGCATCGTCGGCGAATCGGGATCGGGAAAATCGACGGTGGCACGCTGCATCGCGCGGCTGATCGAGCCGTCCGCCGGCGAGATCTGGGCGCAGGGGCGCTCCATGGCCAAGGCGGCGAAACGCGACATATCCGCCTTCCGGCGCACGGTCCAGGTGGTGTTCCAGGATCCCTACCGTTCCTTGAACCCGCGCCAGACGGTGGGCGCATCGATCGTGGAAGGCCCGCTGAACTTCGGCGTGCCGGCGCGCCAGGCCTGGGCCCGCGCGGAGGAGCTCATGCACCTGGTACGCCTGAACCCGGACGCGCTGCAGCGCTATCCCAGCGAGTTTTCGGGCGGGCAGCGCCAGCGCATCTGCATTGCGCGCGCGCTCGCCTGCGACCCCGAGGTGCTGATCGCGGATGAGGCCGTGTCCGCGCTTGATGTTTCCGTGCAGGCCCAGATCATCGCGCTGCTCAACGACATCCAGCAGCGGCTGAAGCTCGGCATTCTGTTCATTACGCACGACCTGCGCGTCGCCAGCCAGATTTGCGACCGCGTGATCGTCATGCGCCAAGGGCGCATCGTCGAGCAGGGAAGCGCCCGCGATATTTTCCTTTCGCCCAGGCAGCCGTACACGCAAGCCCTGCTTGCGGCCGCGCCGGGCCAGGACTACGAATTCGGTGCCGGCTGATGCACCTTCACCCAGCAACGACACCATGACAACCGTGACGACCGCACTCAATGAACTGAGTGCCACGACGATGCTCGACCTCTACGCCAGCAAGGCACTATCGCCAGTGGAGGTGACGCAAGCCGTTCTGGCGCGCACGGAAACCTGAGCGCGTCGCGTGACGCTGAAATCGACCCAACCGAAGGAGCAAAGATGCGGCTGCTGCTTGCCTCGTTCAAACACGAGACCAACACGTTTTCACCGGTTCCCACGCCGTTCCAGCGTTTTTTTCGCGACGGTGCGGTCCTTGGCGGCGCCGAGGCGATCGCCGCGCGGCGTGGCACAGGCACCGCGATGGGCGGCTTTATCGAAGTGGCGCAACGCCTTGGCGCCCACATGGTGGTGCCGGTGGTGGCCGAAGCATCTCCAAGCGGCCCGGTCGATCCGCAGGCCTACGAGCGCATCTGCGGGCTGATCGTGCAGGCGGCGGCCAGCGAGGCATTCGACGGCATCCTGCTGGACTTGCACGGCGCCATGGTGACGCCCGATTACGAGGACGGGGAGGGCGAACTGCTGCGGCGCCTGCGAGACGTGCAGCCGGATACGCCGATCGGCGTCACGCTGGACATGCACGCCAACCTGTATCCGGAGATGATCTCCCGCGTCACCGTGCTGACCGGATATCACACTTACCCGCACGTCGACATGGCAGCCGCCGGCAAGCGCGCCGCGGAACTGTTGTGCCGCGCCATCCAGGGGGAAATCCGTCCGGTATTGGCATGGGATAACCGTCCCATGCTCCCGCATGTGATGCGCCAGGGCACGCACGCCGAGCCCAATCGCTCCTTGCAGGCATCGTGCATCGCGCTCGAACAGGCGGGTTGCGGCATTCTCGCCGCCTCAATGTTCACCGGATTTCCCCACGCCGATGTCCGCAATGCGGGCCTGTCCGCGGTCATCTGCGCCGATGCGGACGGCGTCGGCGCCTGGCAGGCCTGCCAGGCGCTGCTGGACCAGGCATGGGACCAACGCTCCCGTTTTCTATACCATGGCGCGCCGCTGGCCGAAACCGTCGCCCGCGCCAAGGCGGCCGAAGGCAGCCCGGTAGTGCTGCTGGACCACTGCGACAATGTGGCGTCGGGCGGCACGATGGATACCACCGCGGTTCTCCGGGAGGTGCTTCGGCAAGAACTCACGGACGCTGTTTTCTATGCGATTCACGATCCCCTTGCTGTCGAAGAGGCGATTCTGGCCGGCATCGGCAACGAGGTCTCGCTTGCGCTTGGCGGGCGGACCGTCCTGCAGGCAACGGGGGATCGCAATGAGCCCATCCGGCTCACCGCGCGCGTGCGTCTTATCAGCGATGGGCGTTTCCATCTGCGCGGCCCCATGAATGCGGGGGTGGAGGCGAGCACCGGCAAGACGGTAGTGCTGGATGCCGGTACGATCCAGGTCATCGTGGTCTCCTCGCACATGGAACCCTTCGATCTCAGCTGCTTCCAGGCACTCGGCATCGATCCCGCGCGCAAGAAGTTCCTGGTGATGAAGAGCCGCGTTCACTGGCGCGCCGGCTTTGGCGACCTGGCGGCGCATGTCTTCGAGTGCGACAGCATTGGCGTGACGACTTCCGATTTCGGCAAGCTGACTTTCGAGAACGTGCGGCGGCCGATCTATCCCCTTGACGACATCTAGGGTGGCAGGCAGGCCAGCCTGATTCGTCGCGGCGTCCGGCAGCGGCGGTCGACCGAGGGCAGGGCAGCCGGGACTGCGCATCGGCCGGCCTCCAATGCGAACTCGCGCGACGTCGCGATAGCGCTGCACAGCAGCCACCTATTCACCCACCTCCATGACTGCCCCAAGCGGGTTCACATCCTTGCCCGAGCATGCCCGGATTTCGGTCCGCGTGGAAGATGCCCGCACGGCCCGGAGGCAGACGCTCAAGTCATAACATTTGCTCAACGCCTTCACACATATTGGCATAGGACGTGCTGGCATATCGCTCACTACACTACCGGGATCTAAACAGCACGAACCGACAGGAGTGTCATGGGCGATTTTGATCTGGTGGTACGAGGCAGACTTGTGGAAGCGCACGGCGTGGTGGACGATGGCTGGCTGGCGGTACGCGAGGGGAGGGTTGCGGCACGCGGCACCGGTGCGGCGCCGGCTGCGCGCGATACGGTGGATGCGCGTGGTCAATGGGTCTTGCCCGGGGTCATCGATGGACAGGTCCACTCGGGCAGCCAACGCGACCAGGAAGGTCTGGGCTGGGCATCCCGCGCGGCCGCCGCCGGTGGCGTGACGGTGATGGTCGACATGCCCTACGACGACCCCGAGCCGGTCGCGGCGCGCGCCCAACTGGACGCCAAGATCGCACAAGCCGAGCGGGACTGCCATGTGGACGTGGCCCTGTTTGGCACGTTGAATGCCACCCACGGCCTGCAGGCCGCCGCCGGGCTGATCGAGGGCGGCGTCTGCGCCTTCAAGTTTTCGACCTTCGAGGCCACGCCCGGGCGTTTCCCCCGCGTCGCGGAAGATGATCTCTATGAGGCCTTCCGCCTGATCGCGCCGACGGGGTTGGCCTGCGGTGTCCACAATCAGATGCAGGAGCTGACGCGCAAGAACATCGCCCGCATGACCGAAGCGGGCGACACCGGCTGGGATGCCTTCCTGCGTGCCCACACGCCGTTGATCGAGAACCTGGCAACCGGCATCATCTATGAGATCGGCGCGCAAACCGGCGCGCGCGCGCATGCCGTCCATGTGTCCACGTCGCGCGGCTTCGAGCTGTGCAATATGTACCGCCGCGCGGGCCACCACGCCAGCATCGAAACGTGCGTGCAATACCTCATGCTGAACCACGAGGAGCATACGCGCCGCTTCGGCGCCAGGACCAAGCACTATCCGCCGATTCGGCCCAAAGCCGAGGTGGACTTGTTGTGGACGCACATCGCGCGTGACGAGTGCACCTTCGTCTCTTCGGACCACGTCAGCTGGGGGCTGGAGCGCAAGCAGGATCCCAATGTGTTCAAGAATGCGTCTGGCGGGCCGGGTCTGGAAACGTTGCTGCCCGCCTTCTGGACCGGCTGCGAAGAGCATGGCATCACGCCGGCCATGGTGGCCAGGCAGCTCTGCCGGAACCCCGCGCGCCACTTCCTGCTGGACGACCGGAAGGGCTCGCTGGCGGTTGGCTACGATGCCGATATCGTGATCCTTGCCCCCGAGCGCCATGCCTTCGATCCCTCCGGCAGCCTGTCGGCCGTGCAATGGAGTGCGTTCGAAGGCCGCGAGTTCAGCGTGCGCGTGGCCGGCACCTGGTGCCGCGGCCAACAGGTCTACGACGGCAAGCGCATCGTCAACAACCCGGGCGATGGCCGTTTCCTGCGCCCCTACGCGGCTTGAGCCCGCATCGCCTGTCACTACGCATATTGGAATCCATGTCGAATACTCTCCCTCCCTTGAATGCCGAGCGCCTGTGGGCGCGGGTCGAAACGCTGTCGCGCATGACGCAGCCCGAGGTTCCCTGGACCCGCCGGGCTTTTTCGCCGATGTTTGCGCAAGCGCGCGCCTGGCTGCGCCAGGAGTTCGAAGCCGCTGGCCTGGCGGTGCATCAGGACGCCGGCGGCAACCTCGTGGGCCGGCGCGCCGGGCGCGATCCGCAGCGCAAGCCGATTGTCACGGGGTCGCATTGCGACACGGTGGTCGGCGGTGGGCGCTTTGACGGCATCATCGGCGTGCTGGCTGGCATCGAGGTCGCGCATGCGATGCACGAGCATGGCGTCACGCTGGCGCACCCATTCGAGGTAATCGACTTCCTGTCGGAAGAACCCAGCGACTACGGCATCTCCTGCGTGGGCAGCCGCGCGCTGTCGGGCCAGCTTCATGCGGATATGTTGTCGGCCAGCGATGCGAAAGGGGAAACGCTCGCCGAAGGCATACGCCGTATCGGTGGCGACCCGGCGGCGCTGGGCGCGCCCCTGCGCGGCGCCGGCGGCACCGCGGCATTCGTGGAACTGCACATCGAGCAAGGGCCGGTGCTGGAAACCCGCAAGCTGCCGATCGGCGTGGTGACCAATATCGTGGGCATTCGCCGCGCGCTGATCACGGTCAAGGGCCAGCCTGACCACGCCGGCACCACACCGATGGACATCCGGCGCGATGCGCTGGTCGGTGCCGCGCGCATCATCGACGCCGCCCACCGTCACGCCAGTGCGCTCAGTGGAAATCCGCACTACGTCGTTGCCACCATCGGCCGCATCGCGATGACGCCGAATGTACCCAATGCCGTGCCGGGCCACGTGGAACTGATGCTGGAGCTTCGCAGCGACAGCGAGCAGGTGCTGGGCAGTTTTCCAGAGGCGCTCATGGCTGGCGTGGCGCCCGACATCGCCGCGCTGCGGCTGACCGTGGACATGTCGCCGGTCAGCCGGGCGCGGCCCACCGACTGCTCGCCAGTGGTCATGGATGCGGTGGAAGCTGCCGCCAACCGGCTCGGCTATGCCTCGATGCGCTTGCCAAGCGGCGCGGGCCACGACGCGGTGTATATGGCACCCACGGGCCCGATCGGCATGATCTTCATTCCTTGCCTGAATGGCCGCAGCCATTGCCCGGAAGAATGGATCGACCCCTCGCAGCTGCTCGATGGCACACGCGTGCTGTATCAGTCCGTGCTGGAACTGGACACGGTACTCACTCGCGCCTGACGTGTCTGATGCAGTGCCTGATGCGTGCCGGCATCCTGTGGATGCCGCCACGCAAGCTTCGCTGCCAGCAAGCTGACAGATTACTGGAACTCTGGAACTCTGGAACTCTGGAACGCTAGAACGCTAGAACTTGTGCCTTGCGCCGACTGCGAAGCTGGCGCCGCCCGCCTGGTCCGTGATCTTGTCGTACATTGCCACCGCGTACAGGTCGGTCCGCTTGGACAGCAGGTAGTCGTAGCCGAGCGATACCGTGTCACGCCTGACCGTGGATTGCCATCCGTCGCTGCCCAGGCTGGCGCGATAGTCTCCGTCAGCCTTTATGGTTGTCCTGGCCCAGGACAACATGGCGGTTCCCTGCATGAGCGGCGCGCTCGCGCCAAGCTGCATCGTGCTCGACTGGAGCTTGAAATGCGCGCTGTCGAAGCCATCGGGCAGCGCGTTGGATGAGTGCTGATAGGTCGCGAACAACTTGGCCACACGCAGATCGTACGCGCCGCCGACGAACCACGTTCCCTGCTCCCTGGCCGGCGTCAGCTTGTAGATCGCACCGGTCTGGCTGTTATAGGGCGTGAAGGAAAAAACGCCGGAATTGCCTGCGGCATTGTCGACGGGATTGTTGACCTTGACGCGCTGATAGTAGGCGCCCAACGTCGCCGGGCCATCGCTGTACATCGCATTGACGCCAATATTGTTCTTGCCCGCATTGCCAATCTGTTCGCCGAACTGATAGAAGGCGCTCGCCACCAGGCCGCCGAGGTTGGGGGTCACATACATGACCTCGTTGCTCCAGCCGGTATCGCCGGCTTCGGTGGCAGCCCATTTCTGTCCTCGCGTGTAGCCGCTCGACGCCTGCGTCTGCACCAGCAGCGGCGCGAAGGCAAACGAACCGCCAAACGGATTGAGGGAAACCGATGGGATGAAGTTGGGTGCCAGGTCGCGGCCCAGCGACACGCGCCCGAAAGCGCCCGTCAGTCCGACGTTGGCGTCCCGCGAAAAGAGCGTGTCGGCATCGTAGCGCCCCGCGCCGCCGGTGTCGGGCCGGAAGAAACTCGTCAGGTTGAATTGCGCCTTCAGGCCGCCGCCCAGGTCCTCGACGCCCTTGAAGCCCCACCAGGAAGTCGTCATCCCGCTACTGTTGACCACGCCCGTCCTGCCGGCTTCACCGCTGCGCTTGAGCGATCCGGCGTACGTATCGATGACGCCGGTGATCTGGACACTCGAATCGGCATAGGCGCTGCTAGCGGCCGAAAGCGCAAGCAGGCCAAATAGCCCGAGCAGGCGGCGAGACGAGCGCGCAGGGGCGCTCCTCCGGTATTTTTTCCGGATCTTCATGGTTTCCTCTCCTTCTTGTGGTGTGGTCTTTTGCGGACTGACCATTTGGCGGGCCACCGGAATCGGCATGGCCCGCCTTGCGTATCAGTCTTAGTCCTCGCGTGCCTTGGGCAGCAGGGAAATGGCGACAAGGGCGACGATGGCGGCGCCCATGACGTACAGCGCCGGCGCGAATGCCACGCCGGTCGTGTAGGTGATCCAGGTCAGGATCGCGGGAGCAAAGCCGCCCAGCAGTGTGACGGCCGTGTTATAGGACAGCGACATGCCGGAGGAGCGCACCGCGGTCGGGAATATCTCGGACAAGGCTGCCGGCGCCACCCCGACGAACAGCGAGATCAGCGCACAGAACGCCGATTGCACGATCACCAGCGTCAATGTCGTGTGCGAGGACTGCAACCACATCATCAGCGGATAGACGCAGACCAGCAGCGAGGTCGCACCGATCCGCAGGATGCGGTGCCGGCCGAAGCGGTCGGACAATGTCCCGGCGAATACGCAGCCCGCGGTAAGGAAGATGTTGCCGATGAAGGCCGCCAGGAAGGCCTGCGACCCGGTGAAGCCCATCGACTTCTGCACGTAGATCGGCATGAAGATGATCAGTGAATACGGGCCCGCTGCCCATAGCACCGAAAGGCCGAAGCCGGAAAGCAGTTGCTTGGGGCATTCGCGCACGACTTGCAGCAGTGGCGCCTTCTTCGTGATGCCCTGCTGCTTCATGCGGGCCTCCTCCTGCTTGAAATGCGGCGTTTCGTCCAGCGTCTTGCGCATCCACAGGCCAACCGGGGCAATCGCCAGTCCGATGATGAACGGAATCCTCCACGCCCATTCCGTGATCTGATCCGGCGTATAGAAGGTAGTCACCAAGGTGGCCACCAGCGCACCAAGGATATTGCAGATACCCATGCTGGCCTGCAGCCACGAGGCGTACTGCCCCTTCTTGTGCGCCGGTGCGTGCTCGACCAGGAAAGCCGTCGCGCCGCCGACTTCGCCCCCCGCCGAGAAACCTTGCAGCACGCGGCCGCATACGATCAGCAGCGGCGCGCCAACACCGATGGCGGCATAGGGCGGTGCCACCGCAATCAGCAGCGTGCCAAGCGCCATCAGCATGATGGTCATGGTCAGCGCGGCCTTGCGGCCCTTGCGGTCGCCATAGGAGCCAAGAAACAGGGCGCCCAGCGGGCGCGCCACATATCCCAGGCCGAATGCCATGAACGAGCCCATCAGTTGCACGGTCGGATTGTCGTTCTGGAAGAAGTTCTGGCCGATGTAGACGGCAAACAGTGCGTAGACCGTGAAGTCATACCATTCCAGCGCATTGCCCGCCGAGGCGGCGATGACGGCGCGGCGCCCCGCACCCGCGCTGCGAGCCTCTTGGTCATCCCGCTGTATCGAGTCGTCTCCTGGTCTGCTCTGCGGATCGAGAACTACTTCTTTCATGCCAATGCTCCTAATGTTCGCCATGTGGATCGATCGTCTCGCTAGGCTGCGGACTGTCGGGATGCCTGGGTGACAAGCTCTTCTTCGCGCGACCGGAACCGCGATCGCAGGGGGTGTCTGTTCAGGCGAGCGCAACGTGGACGGCTAGGTCCTGCCTTGTCGCGGTCTTGATCGACGGGATATTAGGTAGCTCACCAAATAATGTCGCTTTACTTTTTGTTCCAACTTCATAACAACTTGTTATGACTAGGCGATTGTGCCGCTCGTTGAAGCGGCCACGCACTGGCGTTGCGCAAACCACAGCGGACGGCATCCGGAAAATGCAGCTGCATCGCAAACGATGCGTGCCCATAAGAACAGCCGGCGCGGCCGCCAAACACCGCGGAAAACCGGCGCAGGCATCCGAGGCGCATCAAGGGATGCCAGCCCGTCAGGTTCCCAGTGACTTGAGGACGATAATGAATTCCTGCGCGAGGCGGGAGAGCGGCTGCAGCTCCAGGCGGAACACGTTGATTGGCGCATGCACTTCAGGTGTGATCGGCCGGGCCACCACGCCGGACCAGATTGGCCCCTGCATCGTGATCTCATCCACGAGCGCCACGCCTACCCCCGCCTGAACCATGGAACAAGCGACATGGGCCTGCTGCACTTCGATGCGCGGCACCGGCTGGCGGTCCTCGCTGCCGAAGACCTGCTGCACCAGCTGGCCAAACGGGATGTCGCTGCTATAGCCGACAAACGGCTCATCGATCAGGTCGCTGGCGTCTATGCAATCGCGTGCCGCCAGACGGTGATCCTTGGGCAACACCGCGACGATGCGATTCCTGTAGAGCGGAAGCACCTGGAGGCTGGGGTGGCCGACTGGCATGAACGTGATCCCCAACTCGACCTGGTGCGTCAGCAGGCCCTGCAGCAGGGCACCCGGGATCAGCGTGTGCAGCACAATCCTCACGTCCGGGTAACGCTGGCAAAAGATCGCTACCGCCCGCGGCATCAGCGACTGGCCGATATTGGGGCTGCACGCAATTCGCAACTGTCCTACGCGATTCTCGGCCAGATTCTCGGCCACTTCATTGACCCGCTGCACGCTCTGGTAGACGGCGCCGACCTCATCGAACAAACGGCGTGCCTCCGGCGTCGGATAGAGCCGCCCCTTGATGCGCTGGAAGAGGAGCAATCCCAGGCGCTGTTCCGTATATGAAATCAGCCGGCTCACGGCCGGCTGCGAGACGTACAACAGCTTTGACGCCCCACTGATGGAGCCGCTCAGCATGATGGCTCTAAATACCTCGATCTGGCGCAGGTTCAGCTTCATAACATCATGTTAATTGGGTGGAATATATAAGCATACGATGTTTTGCCATTGATTGGCCTAGACTCTCGCGAAAGCGCCGGGCTTGCTGCCCCGGCAGCCTCGCCTGCAGCGTCGTCATCCGACGGCCGTCGCAACCATCCGGCAAGACTGCTTGCCGGATGCCTCGACAACCCAGCAATACGAAGGAGTCACCATGCGTACCAAGGAGCCCCGCCAGATAGCGGGAAGCGCCAGCCTGCAACGCCAGTCGCTGCGCGGCTTTGTCCAGTCCCTCGACGAGCGCGGCGAACTGATGCGTGTTAGCGAACCGGTAAGCACCCAATACGAGATCTCAGCCTATCTGGCACAACTGCCCGACGGCCCCGCGTTGCGCTTCGAGGCCATCGCCGGCCACGGGCTGCCTGCCGTTGGCAACCTCCTCAACACATTGCCGCGCATTGCCCGCGGCATCGGCGCAACGCCCCAGACCCTGCAGCAGCGCATCGTCGACGCGATCGGAAGCGGCCTCGCGCCAGAGCGCGTCGGCAACGGGCCTTGCCAGCAGACCGTCATCGACAGGCCGGACCTGCAGCGCGAGCTTCCCGCGCCGCTATTCTTTCCCCGGGAAACCGGCGCCTACATCACGGCCGGCGTGATCTTCGCGCGTGACCGCGCGAGCGGCCGCGGCAATGTCTCATTTGCCCGGGTCAAGTTGCTGGACGGCAATCGCGGCATGGTCGGCATCGCACCCAATCACCATCTGGCCGTCATGGCCGAGGCCGCCAGAAAGCGTGGCGAGAAACTTGAGATCGCGGTCACCATCGGAAATCATCCTGCTGTCCTGATCGCCGCGGCGCTCTACCTGCGCCTTGGCGACGACGAGCTTGAAGTGGCGGGCGCGCTGCTGGGCGAGCCGGTACAGACCGTGGCCTGCCGCACCATCGACCTCGACGTGCCGGCGCAATGCGAGATCGTGCTCGAAGGCGTGCTTGACGTGGGGAGCCGGCACGACGAACAGCTCGTGTCCGAGTACCACGGCATGTATGAGCCATACGGCGACGGGCCGATTGCCGAGTTTCACTGCATGACGCGGCGCGACGACGCCTTCTTCCAGGTGATTCAGCCCGGCTACTATCCCGAGCACACCTTGATCGGCGGCGTAGCGATTGCTGCGGGCCTGGCGCGCATGCTGCGCGCGGCCGCGATACCGGTGCGTGAGGTCGCCGTCGGGCATGGCGGCTGCGGCCGCCTGAACGCGGTCGTGAGCATCGCAGCCCATCGCGCAGGCGAGGCCAGGAAGGTGATGTTCGCGATCTGGGGCAGCGTGAATCTCATCAAGAACGTGACCGTCGTCGATGACGACATCGACCCCTGGGATTCCGCCCAGGTGGAATGGGCTGTTGCCACACGCATGCGGCCCGACCGCGACCTGCTGATCGCCCCTGGCGCGCGGACCGACCGCTCCGAACCGATCAAGCAGGACGGCGTGGCCACCAAGATGGGGGTGGACGCGACCCGCAAGGCAAGCGATCGCCAGGACTGGCATCGCGCCGTGCCGCCAGCCGAGGTCATGGAGCGCGTCAGGGCCAGACTGCACGCGGACGGTCGGCTCGACACCGGCCGCTCCGACTGGAGGCCATAACGATGGAAACGCCCAATCGTCAGGGGCGCCGGCGCATCGTGGTCGGCATCACCGGCGCCTCCGGCGCCATCTATGGCATCCGGCTATTGCGCCTGCTGCGGGGCCTGGATGTGGAGTCCCACCTGGTGATGAGCCGCTCGGCCCATCTCACGCTCAACTGCGAGACTGAGCTGCGCCCGGCGGACATCCACGCCTTGGCGGACGTCGTTCACGCCAACGGCGATATTGGCGCCGCCATCGCCAGCGGCTCGTTTCACGCCGACGGCATGATCATCGCGCCATGTTCGATCAAGACGCTCTCCGAAATCGCGAGCGGCGTCACCAGTTCCCTGATGTCGCGGGCTGCCGACGTGATGCTGAAAGAGCGCCGCCGGCTTGTACTGATGGTGCGGGAAACCCCGTTGCACGCCGGGCACCTGCGCAGCATGGCCACCGTGACCGACATCGGCGCCATCGTCTATCCGCCGGTTCCGGCGTTCTACGCGCGACCCGCCAGCCTGGAAGACATGGTCGACTATTCCCTCGGCAGGGTCCTGGATCTGTTTGGGCTGGAAGCGTCGTTGGCCGGCCGGTGGAGTGGGGTGGCGGCCAAACGGAATCCCGGGGATGCCGCACATGTTGCGTGACCTGGCCTGATACAGGCTCGGGAGTCGCTTTTGTAGGCATCGCTTCGAGGCGTCGGTTATTTGGTTGCGCGTGGAAACTATTTCCAATAGAATCCATTCAGCCAAACGTTGCCGCTTGCGGCCGATCCATGTCCCCGTCCCAGCCTTCGCTCCTCGACTATCTCTCGTTCCGGCTTGATCGTCTTTCCGACATGACCAAGAGCGCAGCATCAGCACTCTATGAGCGGGAGTTTGGTATCGGTGTGCGGGATCTTCGGGTACTGCGCCTCGTTGCGCTGGAGCCTGGGCTGACGCTGACACGGCTGATCGCACTGACGCTGCTCGAAAAATCGGTCACGTCGAAGTGCGTTACCGCGCTCGCGCAGCGAGGGTTGTTGCGTCGGCAGATTGGCGAGCAGGATGCGCGCCAGGTCAATCTCTACCTGACCCCGACCGGTATCGAAATGATCGAGCTTACGTATCGGCGCGGCGACGTGCTGGAACAGATGCTGCTCGATACCCTGACAGAGACAGAGCGCAAGACGCTCAACCAATGCATCGAGAAGCTGGTCGTCGCGTTGATCGCGCACAAGAGCGGTGGCGAACGATAGGCACCACCCCGGTCTGTGCAGGCCTGCGAATGCATAAGGCGGCAACCGCCGCAAGCAACACAACACGACACAACACAAGAGGAGACACGATGCAGGCGAAATCCACGCGCCCGGTCAATGACGTGCGATGCCGATGGCAGCACTGGCTGGCAACCATGACGCTTCTCGGGCTGAGCATGCCGTCAATCGGGCAGGCGCCCGCCGCACCGGCCCAGGGCGGCCCGGCGCTGTCGCCCAGCGTCGCCGCACTGGCCAAGGCCGTGAGCAGTGACCCGCTTACGATGGGATGGATGCAGGGCTTCCCGCCACCGGCAGCCAAGCTGGTCATGCACACGCCCGAAAGTGTCGTCTATCCCCGCAATCGCTGGGCCTTCTCGCATATCCGCGAACTCGTTCCGACTGCAACGGTCTGGCGTGGCAACGGTCCGGCCAGCCCTCTGCCTCGCGCCGAACGCGACATCGGATCGATTCCGTTTACCGATGTCGACGGCACGCGCCGCACTTTCGCGGACATGCTGACGTTGACCTATACCGACGGCATTCTGGTGATGCACAAAGGCAAGGTCATCTATGAGCGGTACTTTGGCGCGCTGAACGACCACACGCCCCATATCGCCATGTCGGTCACCAAGTCTTTCGTCGGAACACTCGCCGCCATGCTCGTGGCCGACGGCAAACTGGATCCGGCGGCCCCCGTGACGCGCTATCTGCCCGAGTTGGCTGACACCGCCTACGGCGACGCAACAGTGCGCGAAGTGATGGACATGACCGTGGGCGTGCACTACTCGGAAGACTACGCCAATCCCAAGGCCGAGATCTGGGACTATGCCCGTGCCGGCGGCATGCTGGCGCGTCCGGCTGGCTACAGCGGTCCGCCCAATTTCTACGACTTCCTCCGGACCTTGCGCAAGGAAGGCGATCACAACCAGGTCTTTGCCTACAAGACGGTCAACGCCGAAGTGCTGGCCTGGATTCTGCGGCGGGTGTCCGGCCAGTCGCTTGCTCAACTGCTCTCGACCCGCATCTGGCAGCCGATGGGCGCGGAGCACGATGCCTATTTTACGGTGGACAGCATTGGCACCGAATCTGGCGGCGGCGGGTTCAATACGACGCTGCGGGACCTGGCTCGCTTCGGCGAACTGATGCGCAATGACGGCCGCTTCAATGGCCGTCAGATCATTCCGACTTCCGTGGTCGCAGACATTCGTCGGGGCGGGGATCGTACGAAGTTCGCCAGTTCAACCAGCGGGCCGGCACTGCCGGGATGGAGCTACCGCGATATGTGGTGGGTCACCCACGATAGCCACGGCGTGTATCAGGCGTTCGGTGTCTATGGTCAGCGCATCTACATCGACCCCAAGGCCGAGTTGACCATCGTCCGTTATGCCTCGCACCCCGTTGCCAGCAATGCGGCCAACAATCCGATCACGTTCCGTGCCTTCGACGCGTTGGCGCAATCGTTGATGAAGTGACAAGCCAGAGCAGGCGCGCGGCTTCACGGGCGACGAACTCCCGCGAACGCCGCCGCTTTTGTCTGGATTGCGCAATTCGCCCTCAGTCGCTGCACCTCGCAGGTACGTTGCGTGCCGGGCTATCGAAAGATGAACGCCAGCACCGCATCGCAATGGGCTTCGACCGTCTTCTCGTGCATGACCTGGATGCCGTGGGCGTACTTGATTTCCGAGGTCAGCAAATACGGAACCTGCGCAATGGCCGTAATCATATAGAGCAGCATCACGGCGTCGATACGCTCCAGCCCTGGCGTCACGGCACCGAGTTGCTTGACGAACGGTAGCGTCCGGTCATGGCGCGGGCGAATGAATTTCTCCGCCATCCACTTCAGGCGTTCCGAGTCCCGGTTGGCTTCCTGCATCATCAGGCGAGCATGCTCCGGGTGCCGCGCGCAGTATCTGACATAGCTGCGGACGTACTCTTTCGCGCCATCCAGTGAAAACCCCTCGGTGTCAGGCCCCGGCGGCAGGGTTTCCTCCACGAATCGGTCGAACAGGTGAGCCACGCTCTCACGCCAGAGATTTTCCTTGCTCCCAAAGTAGTAGCGGATCATCGCGTGGTTGACGCCGGCCGTGTCGGCGATTTCTCGCAGGCTCACGGCATCGAAGCCACGCGTGGAGAACTGCTCCAGCGCAATGCCAAGTATCGCCGCTCGTGTTTGCTCGCTTCGGTCCTGCTGTGCCAGCCTGACGGTTTGCATCTTCGTCCTTCTCTGAGGTAAGCCCCGATTTCCGCCCTTGGCATCCGGAAATGCAATGCGAAACATCTCCGGATCTATCGGCTCGACGCCTGTATAGCGGTCACGCCTTGCACCGTGCCGCCGCATTCCTGGCTTCCGCCTTTGCTGCGCAAATGAGTCAGGGATTGTACTAGTAACCAGTTTCGGTCGTTCTGCTAAAGTTATCCGAGTGGATAAATAAAGAGTCCAGGGCATGCGGAGATCGCCACCATCGTGGCGCTGCTGGTCTGTGCGTAGATATATCGGCAGGAATGCCTTGTTTGCGAGGTGGATTACATGACGGCTGCAAATCTCGACTGCGCGGTGTCGCCGACGGCGCTGCCGGCTCCGGCGCCGGCGCCGGGAAACGACGAACGGCTTGCGCTGCGAAAGAAGCTTGGCTTTGGCCTCGGTGACTTTGCGTTCAATTTGTACTGGCAGGCGACCACGCTGTACTTGCTGTACTACTACACGGATGTGCTGGGGCTTCCCCCCGTTACGGCGGGCTGGATCTTCGGCGGCGCATTGCTCTGGGATGCGCTATGCGACCCCGTGGCAGGCTACATCGCCAATCGCACGAGAACCCGCTGGGGTCGCTATCGTCCCTATCTGCTGTTCGGGTCTGTCCCCCTCGCGCTCAGCTTCATGGCCATGTTCTTTCCCACGAACCTCCAGGGCACGACGCTGCTGGCCCTTGTTCTGGTCACGCACATGATTTTCAGGACGACCTACACCGTTCTCTCGATGCCTTATAACGCGCTGATGGCAACGCTGACCTGCGATAGCCGCGAGCGCGGAAGCCTCGCCGCTTATCGGATGGTCTGTGCGAGTGCGGCCGGCCTTGTGGTAGCGCTGCTGACTCTCAAGCTCGTGCACGTTTTCGGGATGGCGGATCAGAAACGAGGCTTTTTTGTCGTGATGGCGCTGTATGCCGTCGCTTCGATTCCTGTGTTCCTCCTCACATTCTTTTCCACGCAGGAGCGGGTTCAGCCAGACTCGCACGGGATCACGATTCGCGAGGCGCTCGCCACGGTGGCGCACAACCTGCCATTCCTGCTGGCCTGCGGCATCACGGTTGCGATCGTCGGCGCGGGAACCTTCTTCTCGAAGACGCTTCCCTATGTGATGAAGTACGGCCTGCACAGGGAAGACCTGATCGGGCCCGCCCTCGGCACGGTCGCCGTCCAGGTGTTCATTGCCATTCCGTTCTGGGCATGGGTGATGCGGCGCACGTCGAAGCGATTCGTCGCAATGGCCGGAGGCTGCCTGGGCATCTGTGGCTACGCAGCGCTGGGCGCAATCGGCATGCCAAGCATCAGCGTCTTCTTCATCCTCATTGGCTTGACTGGCTTTTCGATTGCAGCGGCGCTGCTTTCCATGTGGGCGATGGTCCCGGACACGGTCGAGTATGG
Organism: Cupriavidus sp. MPR-AND1C; assembly: GCF_058809705.1. Taxonomy (NCBI): domain Bacteria; kingdom Pseudomonadati; phylum Pseudomonadota; class Betaproteobacteria; order Burkholderiales; family Burkholderiaceae; genus Cupriavidus; species Cupriavidus sp. MPR-AND1C. The sequence goes on from NZ_JBXASU010000039.1 coordinate 26,065, forward strand.
AGAGTGGCGTACCGGTATCCGGGGGGAGGGGACGATCTTCGGCGTTTTCAGTTTTGCGCACAAGGTAGCCCTGGCGATGGCGGTCGGCGGCGTCGGGCACATGCTCGGGGCTGTGGATTTCGTCGCGAATCGAAGCCAAGCGCAGTCGACCATCGATGGCATCTGGGCCATGCTGTGGCAGGGGCCGATGATCTTCCTCGGCATCTCCGTGGGGCTTGCTTTCCTCTACCCGCTGTCGCCGGGCAAACACCGGAAGATCCTCGAGGCGCTGCATCAGCGCCGGGCCGCAAGAACCCCCTCCAACTGACGTTACCGATAGAGAAGGAAACGCAAGCCGATGCACCAGGAAATTCTCGCAAACACGGGTGAAGTGTCGACCGCCGTGTTGATGCCATCTTCATCGTCCGTAGCCGCAGGCCGCGATCCCGACGCGCTCGCCCGCGATACCGAAGCACGCATGACGGACGACGAGCGGTTCTCCATGCTGTACAGCCTGATGGTCCGGGTGTTCGGAACAGGCGCGCGCGAGCCGCGCGTGCCGGCGGACGTGCCGGCTGTCGCCGGCTACGTAAAAGGCGTGCCGCGCCTGGGAATTCCCCCGCTGAAGCTGGCCGACGCCAGCCTTGGGCTTCGTCACACCGACGGACCCGACGATTGCGCCACGGCGCTCCCCGCCGGGCTTGCCATCGGCGCGACATTCAACCCGTCGTTGGCGCGCACGATCGGCAATCTCATTGGCAAGGAAGCGCGTGCGAGGGACTTCAACGTAGCGCTGGGGGGCGGGATCAACCTCGTGCGCGATGTGCGCAACGGCAGGAACTTCGAGTACATATCGGAAGATCCGCTCCTCTCTGGCCTGATCGGGGCGGAAATCGTATCCGGTACGCAGGAAGAGGGCGTCATCGCCGTGCTCAAGCATGTGTCGCTCAACGCCAGCGAAACGAACAAATTCTTCCTTGATGCCATCATCGATCCCGCGGCGCACCGGGAAAGCGATCTGCTGGCCTTCCAGATCGCGATCGAGAAGAGCCAGCCGGGCGCCCTGATGGGTGCCTACAACCTGGTCAACGGTGCATACGCCTGTGGAAATCGCGCCATCCTGCAGGAGACGATCAAGGACGCCATGGGCTTCAAGGGGTGGGTGATGTCCGATTGGCTGGCGGTCTACGGATGGGAGTTTGCGCTGTCCGGCCTTGATCAGCACGCGGGCGCCCAACTCGACAAGCAGGAGTGGTTCAACGGGCCGCTGCGGCAGGCCTACGAGCAAGGCAAGGTGCCCAAGGAGCGCATCAGCGACATGGTCCGGCGCATGCTTCGCTCCTACTACGCAATCGGCATTGACCAGCAGCGTGCGGCGGCGCCGGTCGACTTTGCCGCGCACAATGCGGTCGCGCTGCAGGCGGCGCGCGAAGGTATCGTGCTGCTGAAGAATGAAGGGCAGGCGCTCCCCCTGGCAGCGGGACGGCAACGAATCGCGATCATCGGCGGATACGCCCAGACCGGCGTGCTGTCCGGGGACGGATCGAGCCAGGTCATGCCCACGAGCGGATATGCGGCGCAAGTGCCGTTGCGCAGCCATCCGTTGCTGGGAACCACCGTCATGCGCTTGTTCGGATCGTCTCCGTTGGCGGCGCTGCGCAAGCAGTTGCCGGAGGCCATCATCGAGTTCGATTGCGGTGCGCATATCGCGGATGCCGTGGCGATGGCGAAGCGCGCGGACATTGTCGTCATGTTTGCCTACCGGCACGAAGCAGAGCGTTTCGACAGCCCGGACATGACGTTGCCGTTCGGGCAGGACGCGCTGATCGAAGCGGTCGCGAACGAAAACCGGAATCTCATCGTTGTGCTGCAGACCGGAAACCCGGTGGCCATGCCCTGGCGCGACAAGGCGCGGGCCATCGTGCAGGCGTGGTTCCCCGGGCAGCTCGGCGCGCAAGCGATTGCCGAAGTCCTTACAGGCAAGATCAATCCGTCCGGCCGGCTGCCCATTTCCTTTCCTTTCGATGTCGGGCAAACACCGCACCCCACGCTGCCGGGCTCGGACGTCGAGCTCGGCACGCCAATCAAGGTGCACTACCACGAAGGCGCCGAGGTCGGCTACCGCTGGTTTGCCAAGACTGGCCGCCAGCCGCTGTTCGGCTTCGGCCACGGCCTGAGCTATGCCACCTTCGCCTACCGCGACCTGGAGGTCGTTGATGCGGAGTCGCTGACCGTGGCATTCACCGTGACAAATACGGGGGCGCGCCAAGGCGATGACGTCCCGCAGGTGTACCTCACGGATGCGGCAGGTGACCGGCGCATGAGGCTGCTCGGATTCGAGCGTGTGTCGCTGCGCCCTGGCGAATCGGCGCGAGTCCGCATTACCGCCGATCCGCGCCTGCTTGCCTGCTTCCAGTCCGAGTTGGGATGCTGGCGCATGGAAGCGGGCCAGTACCGCATTGCGCTGGGGCGTTCGGCGCAAGACCTTGAACTCAGCATTGAACTATGCCTCGAGGAGCGCGAGTTCGGCCGCTGACGGATGCTGCCCTTAGAGGGAGGGCGTGAATACCGGCGGCGCACGTGCCCGCCGACACCTTCCTCGCACAGTTCGATTCCCAGCGCAACGGCCGATCTGGTCCACCGGTGGGAAAGAACACCCCTTTCACATATTGTCCGACAGGAGTCAAAACATGACTGCTACCGCTTCCGCATGCATCCAGGAACTCGTCAGTCCGCAGGAGTGGCAATTGCGCGTCGACCTTGCGGCCTGCTATCGGCTCGTCGCACTGCATGGCTGGTCCGATCTTGTGTTCACGCACATCAGCGCGCGTGTGCCCGGGCAAGCGGACCACTTCCTGATCAATCCGTATGGGCTGATGTTCGACGAGATCACGGCATCCAGCCTGTTGAAGATCGACGCGCAGTGCAACAAGATCCTGGCCTCCCCCTATCCGGTCAACCCGGCTGGCTTTGTCATCCACAGCGCGGTGCACGAGGCGCGCCCGGACGCGCAGTGCGTCCTGCATACCCATACGCGAAGTGGCGTTGCCGTGAGTGCGCAGAAGGCGGGTCTCCTGCCGCTCAGCCAACAGTCCACGTTCATTCTCGGATCGCTTGCTTACCACGGCTATGAAGGCGTTGCCATGCACGAGGAGGAGAAGCCTCGCCTGCAGGCAGACCTCGGCCGGGCCAATCACATGATCCTGCGCAATCACGGTTTGCTGACAGTCGGCAGGACGGTGGCCGATGCATTCTTGAGCATGTACGTGCTGGAATCCGCCTGCCAGATCCAAATCTCGGCCCAGGCTGGCGGGGAGTTGATGCACGTCCCCGAGCAGATCGTGCGCGGTGTTGCGGAGTCCATGCGCGTGCAGACCGGCGGCCTTGGGGGAGCCTTTGCCTGGCCGGCGTTGCTCCGCAAGCTTGACCGGATCGACCCCGGTTTCCGCAACTAGGAGCGCCATTGCAGCGCAACCCTGTGGACCTCGCCGTTTGGCCGGTCCAGAGGACATCCCAAGCAGTCGATGGGAAGAACGAGAAGGCGCCCCATTCGCGCCGAAACAATAATATGGAGGAGTATGAAAAGGACTAAATACCTTGCGCGCGCTGCCGCGTTGGTGTCGGCCGCGGGCTGCGCAGGTCTGGCGCATGGGCAGTCGAGCGTGACCATGTACGGTGTCGTCGATCTGCCTATCGGCTACGCCAACAATCTGGCGGCGAGCGCCCCGACCATCAATCCGGTCACTGGCGTGGAGACGAGGCAGCCGGGTGCCAACAGGTTCGGCATACAGGGCGCCGGTGGCATGTCCGGTTCGCGCTGGGGCATACGCGGCGTGGAGGATCTCGGCGGCGGCCTGAAGGCGCTGTTCGTGCTGGAGAGCGGCTTTGCCGCCGATACCGGACAGGTGAACCGCGCGGGAGCCATGTTCAGCCGGCGGGCATTCGTCGGCTTGCAAAGCAGCAGTCTCGGGCAGATTTCGCTCGGCAGGCAAAACACCAGCCTGTATGAGAGCTTGGGAGACTTCATGCCGGCGAAGTTCGCCCCGCTGTTCGAGCCAACCCTGGCGCTAATGGGCGGGACGGCTGGCTCAGGCGCCGTGGACAATGCCGTGAAATATACGATGGAGACCGGCCCGGTTACGTTCAGGGCCCACTACAGTTTCGGTGCCGGGCTGAGCCAATTCGAGATCACGCCGGTTGCGGGTCAAGGCGCGGGAGAAACGCCGGGCCACGCCAAGGACAATACAGCCTATGGCGCTGGCCTGACGTACCTGGGCGCGGGCCTTGGCGCGACGGCAACCTACGATCAGTGGAATCCGGCCGTTACCGTTGGCAGCACCAGCACATCCAGGAAGGCGGCGTTCGCGGCAAGCTATTCATTCGAGCGAACCAAGCTGATGGCTGGCTATCGTTGGGGGCAGATGAAGGACGCGGCAGGCAGAACCCTGGTCCGGGATGATTTCTGGTGGGCAGGGGTCAATTACGACGCCACTGCCGCATTAACGCTGACGCTGGGCTACTACTACGATGCCCGCAAGACGCTGAAGACCAATGCTGCGCAGCCCAACAGCAATCCAGTGAATCCGTGGCAGGTGAACTTCATTGCGGACTATTCGCTTTCCAAGCGTACCGACGTCTATGTGACCGTGGCGTACGTGCGAAATTCCGGCCTGAACCTGGATTCGGCGGCGATCGGATTCGGCAACGGCGCCTATCTGGGCCAGGGGAAGAACAGCCAGACCGGGGCGGCGATCGGCATTCGTCACAAGTTCTAGCGGCTCGAGGCGCGCTTCATCCGGCAGGCGGCGCCGATCAGCGACGCCACCTGCCGGCATTCAGCCTTCTATTGCAATGACGGTTTCCATGAAAAGCAGAAAGCGAAGCGAGTCCCATTCGGCCAGCCGCGAGCCGGCGGCCGCGGTGTCTGCGCACAGCCAGGTCGGGCGGCGATCCATGCCCCGGCGCCTGCGTGCCGCGGCGTGGATCACAGCGGCGATTGCCGTGCCCGCGGCGATCGCCGCCTTGGCCAGTGCCGGCGGATTGCGGGGCGACGCCAAGCCGCTGCTTGGCGCAAGCGCTTCGCCGCACATCATCATTGGCGACGGCGTCAATGGTCCACGCGACATGGCATGGATTGCCGACGGCGATTTCCTGATGGGCAGCGATCACCCGCTGGCGCAGGCCAACGAACGTCCGGCGCACAAGACGCGCGTCCATGGTTTCTGGATGGACCGGCATCACGTGACCAATGCCGAGTTCCGCGCGTTCGTGGCAGCCACCGGCTATGTGACCACCGCCGAACAGAAGCCGGACTGGGAAACGCTCAAGGTGCAGCTGCCACCGGGCACGCCGCGCCCGCCCGACAGCGTGCTGGTGCCCGGGGGCCTGGTCTTTGTCGGCACGGACCGCCCGGTGCCCTTGAGCGATTACGCCCGCTGGTGGCGCTTCGCGGCCGGTGCGGACTGGCGCCATCCCAAAGGCCCGGGCAGTTCCATCGAAGGAAAGGACGCTCATCCCGTTGTGCAGGTCTCCTATGCGGATGCACAAGCCTATGCCAGATGGGTCGGCAAGCGACTGCCGACCGAGGCCGAGTGGGAGTTCGCGGCGCGCGGCGGGCTGGAGCAGGCGACCTATGCATGGGGCGACCAGTTCTCCCCCGGCGGCAAGCAGATGGCCAACGTCTGGCAGGGACAGCAAGCGCACCCCTTTCCCGTGGTGAGTCCCAAGGCCGGCGGCGCGCTCGGCACGAGCGCCGCCGGAACCTTCCCGGCCAATGGATATGGACTCTATGACATGACAGGAAATGCCTGGCAGTGGGTGGCGGACTGGTACCGCGCCGACCAGTTCAAACGGGCAGCCGGAGCGGACAGGGTGGCGGTCGATCCACAGGGCCCTGCCGACAGCTGGGATCCCTCGGAACCCGGCGTGCCTGAGCAAGCGCCCAGGCGGGTGATCCGCGGCGGCTCCTTCCTTTGCAATCAGGACTACTGCCTGAGCTACCGCCCGAGCGCGCGCCGTGGTACCGACCCCTACGCCAGCATGTCGCACCTGGGCTTCCGTCTGGTGATGGACCAGGGCAGCTGGCAAGCCATGCGGCAACGCCAGGCAGGCCAGTCCCAACCACCGGCCAGGGCTTCCGCGCCAGGCGGATAGGGCGGCCGGGCCTGACAGGCGAATGCAGTGGCATCCGGCGGCCGTGTGCCGTGCCTGCCGGAACGAATCAATCCAACTGGAATCGACGTAGCATGAACGTTCACAACCGCACCAGGAATCCGTTTGCCTGCCTGCCTCGCGCAATGCGCCTGGCCATGCATGGCTTCATGCTGCTCGTGGCCGCGCAGTCGGGACTGCTCCATGCCCAGCAGCCGCCGCAGCCGCAGCAGCAGCGGAATCAGCCGAACATCCTCTGGATCACGGTGGAGGACATCACGACCTTCATCGGCGCGTACGGCGATCGCGAGGTGAAGACCCCCAATATCGACCAGCTGGCCAGGGAAGGGGTGCTCTACACCCACGCTTACCAGACTGCAGGCGTTTGTGCGCCTGCGCGCGCGGCACTGATCACTGGCATGTACCCGACTTCAGTGGGTGCGCAACACATGCGTACCGGGCCCGGGGAGATACAGATGCCCGGGCGCAGCGCCTCCCAGAGGCCGGATGGGCTTCCCGCCACCTACTCTGTCGTGCTGCCCGAGCAAGTCAAGGCCTTCCCGGAGTACCTGCGCAAGGCGGGCTACTACACCACGAACAACCAGAAGCAGGATTACCAGTTCGAGGCGCCCGTCACGGTCTGGGATGAGAACGGACCCGCGGCGTCCTTTCGCAACCGCCCCAAGGGCAAGCCGTTTTTCTCGGTCTTCAACTTCTTCCTGACCCACGAAGTCATGGTGGCCTTGCGCAAGGATCCCTTGCTCAATGATCCGGTCAGCGTGCCGGTGCCGCCGATTTTCCCGGACACGGCGGCCGTACGCGGCGACATCGCTCGCATGTACACCAATATCGAGCTGATGGACCGGCAGGTTGGCGAACTGATCCAGATGCTGAAGGACGACGGCCTGTACGACAACACCATCATCTTTTTCTTTGCCGACAACGGTGGCAACCTGCCGTGGATGAAGCGGGAGCTCCTCGAGCGCGGCACGCATGTGCCATTCATCGTGCGACATCCCGGCGGCCAGCACGGGGGTACTCGCCGGGACGAACTGGTCAGCGGCGTCGACATGGCACCGACGGTGCTTTCCCTGGCTGGCGTGCCGGTTCCGGGCTATATGCAGGGCCAGGCCTTCCTTGGTGAGCAGCGGGCCAGCATACCGCGCCGCTACGTCTTCGCGGCGCGCGACCGCATGGATACCGAGTACGACAGGGTACGGATGGTGCGGGACCAGCGCTATCGCTATCTGTACAACTACATGCCGGAACTGCCGTACTACCAAGACCTGAAGTTCCGCATGAAGCTGCCCATGATGCGCGACATCCTGAAGCTCAGGGCCGAAGGCAGCCTCCCTCCCGCCACGGCCGCATGGTTCAAGACCAAGCCGGTGGAGGAACTCTACGATGCGGAGCAGGACCCATGGGAGCAACACAACCTGGCGGATGACCCGAAGTACAAGAACAAGCTCGAGGAGCTCAGGCATGCGTTCCAGGCGTGGACGGCCAAGGTCGGCGATAAGGGCGGCGTGCCAGAGCGCGAGATGCTCAAGCAGATGTGGCGGGGTGGCAGCGAGCCGCCCGCGACAGCGATTCCCGAAGTGCGCAGGGCCGGCAAAGGCGTGGATGGCGTGGATGGCGTGCAGATCGCCTGCGCCACGCCCGGTGCCTCCATTGGCTACTGGATCGAGCGCCCCGCCGCACGCGCCACGGCCGCCACCCACGTGGTGCAGAGTTGGGACTACGAGCGCCTGGCGGGCGAGCTGTTCGGCATGGGCCTTGCCAAGGTCGGGGACATGCGCCCCGTGCCGCCCAGCTGGTCGGTCTATGGCGGCGAGACCATTGCGCTCAGACCGGGAGAGATCCTCCATGTCAACGCGATGCGCATCGGATTCAGGCCGGCTGCGATCGACTACGCGGATGGCGCGGTCGTATCGCCCGCGGCGAAATAGGACGCGCGCCGTAACGGCGCCAGATTCACCTCGAAGAGACAGGGATTAGACAATGGAAGAAGCTTCTAAGACGATGCGGCCTGGGATGACAGTGCGCACAGGCACGGTGCGCCCGGGTTCCCATGAGAAAGCCCCCGGGCGCGGCGCGCCTTGCCTGCGCAAGCTATTGCTGCTGGCCGGCGCCCTGGCACTGGCGGCGCCGCTGTCCCAGGCGCAGGCGGCACCCGACAGCGGCCCGGACACAGGCCCGAACACAGGCCCGCATACAGGTCCGCACACTGGCCCACGCACCCGCCCCAACATCATCCTGCTGATCGCCGATGACCTCGGCTGGGGCGATCTCGGCAGCTACGGCCATCCGGTATTTCGCACACCCAACCTGGACCGGATGGCGGCCGAAGGCCAGCGCTGGACCAACTTCTACGTCAGCTCCCCGGTCTGCTCGCCCAGCCGCGGCGCCATGCTGACCGGGCGGGTCGAGACCCGTTCCGGCCTGTACGGCGCGCTCAACAGCGTGGCGGTCGAGGGCGATCCCTACGGCTTCCCCGACCGCGAGACGAGCGTAGCCAGCGTGCTGCACGACGCTGGCTACGCCACCGCGCTGTTCGGCAAATGGCATCTGGGCGACGCACCGCACGCCTATCCCACGCGGCACGGCTTCGATTCCTGGTGGGGCATGCCGATGTCGAACGATGCGTACTTCGCCGGCATTCCCGGCGGCGTCAGCATCGCCGAACTGCGCCAGCGCTTCGCCAATGGCGAGTCGCCCAAGGCGCTGTTCGCCCTGTACTACCGGCAGGCGGTCGCGGCCTTCCGCGATCCCAAGAACGCCTACTGGAACTCGCCGCTGATCGCGAGCGAGCGGGTGGTGGACAACGGCAAGGCCGACTACCGCGACCGCGTGGTCGAGCAGCCGGTGGACCAGCGCAGCTACAACAGACGGCTGACCGACCAGGTCGTCGACTTCGTCGGCCGCAAGCGTAACCAGCCCTACCTGGCCTGGGTGGGCTACGAGAAGCCCCACCTGCCGCATATGCCTGCCCCCGAGTTCGTCGGCAGCAGCAAGGGCGGCCCGGTGGGCGACGCCATCGCGGAGCTGGACCACAGCGTGGGGCGGGTGCTGGAGGCCGTGCGGCGCAGCCCCGATGCCAAGAACACCCTGGTGGTGTTCGTCAGCGACAACGGCCCCTGGATCCTGTACGAGGAGCTGGTGGGGTCGGCCGGCATGCTGCGCGACGGCAAAGGCTCGACCTATGAAGGCGGCGCGCGGGTACCGGCGCTGTTCTGGTGGCCGGGCACCATCCGCCCCGCGGTGGTGGACGGCATCGGCGCTACCTACGACCTGCTGCCGACTTTCGCCGCGCTGGCCAGGGCGCGGCTGCCCGACGCCGCCCTCGACGGCAGCGACCTGGGCAAGACGCTGCGCGAGCAAGCGCCGAGCCCGCGCCAGGTGTTGCCTTACTACTTCCGCGGCCGCCTGCAGGCCTGGCGCGAAGGTGAGTGGAAAGTCAATTTCTACGACGTCAGCGGGCGCAATCCGAAGGGCGGCTTGCAAGCCAAGATGGCCAAGCCGACGCTGTACAACCTGGGCCGCGATCCGGGTGAGAAGTTCGACAAGGCCGCGAGCGAGCCCGAGATCCTGCAGCGCCTGCAGCAACATGCCGAGGCATTCGAGCACTCGATCACGGCGGCGGCGCCGGAGTTCGACCGGGTGACCATCGAGCACGGCACAGCAGGGCTAGGTGCGAACTGAGGCCTCGGCGGCTGGCGCCGCGGGGCTGCCTTCGCCGAATCATGGTAGTACCGGAGATTCAGATGTCTTACGCGATTTACCCTAGCTTGAAAGAGAAGTCTGTCGTCATCACGGGCGGCGGCGGCGGCATCGGCGCGGAAATGGTGGGAGCCTTTGCGCGCCAGGGTGCGCACGTCCATTTCATCGATGTCTGCGAGGTGGGGGCAAGGCAACTGCAGGACGCGCTGACTGCCGAGGGGCTGCATACCGTCTTTCACCCCTGCGACCTGCGGGATATCGGCGCCACCACGGCCGTCTTCGACCGCATCGCGCAGGCCTGCGGTCCGATTGGCGTGCTGGTCAACAATGCGGGCAGGGATGACCGGCACCAGGTCGATGCCGTCACGCCCTCCGATTGGGAGGAGTGCATTGCCGTCAATCTGCGCCATCAGTTCTTCTGCGCCCAGCTGGCCGCCGCCGGCATGCGCACGGCCAGGACGGGCGTCATCCTCAACCTGGGCTCGGCCTCGTGGCATGTCGCGGTGCCCGATCTCTCCATCTACATGACGGCCAAGGCCGGCATCGAGGGACTCACGCGCGGGCTGGCGCGGGATCTTGGCCGCGACGGCATCCGTGTGAACTGCATCGTCCCGGGCGCCGTGCGCACACCACGCCAGACCCTGCTCTGGCAGACAGCGCAGAGCGAAGCGCGGCTGCTCCAGAGCCAATGCCTTCCCGCCCGCATCGAGCCGCGGCACGTGGCGGCCATGGCGCTGTTCCTGGCGTCGGATGACGCGGAGCGCTGCTCCGGGCGCGAGTATTTCGTCGATGCGGGGTACTTTGGCGCATGAAAGACAACCATCCTCTCTGCGTGTGGCAGCTCGGCGCCGAGCTTGGCGAGGGGCCGGTCTGGCACCAAGGCTCGAGCGCGGTCTATTTCGTCGACATCAAGGGCAGGAGAATCCATCGTTTTGCCATCGCGACGGGCGCAATGCGCTCCTGGCCGGTCGATAGCCAGCCCGGCTTTATCGTTCCGCTCGACGACGGGGGGTTCCTGTGCGGCATGCAGGATGGACTCTATCGCTTCGATCCCGCGGACGGTGCTTGCCGCCGGCTCAAGGAGGTGGAGCCTGACCTGCCGGGCAACCGCATCAACGATGGCTTCGTCGATCCCGCCGGCCGGCTCTGGTTCGGCACGATGGATGACGGCGAAGCCGCGCCGAGCGGCTCGCTCTACCAGGTCGGCGACGACGGCCGGACATGGCGCCGGGACAGCGGCTATGTCATCACCAACGGCCCGGCCATGAGCCCGGACGCCCGCACGCTCTATCACGCGGACACCGTCAAGCGCCTCGTCTACGCCTTCGACGTGGGCCAGGACGGCGCGTTGTCGCGCAGGCGCGAATTTGCCCGGCTCTGCGGCACGGGCTATCCGGACGGAATGGCGGTCGACGCCGACGGCCATCTCTGGATCGCCGTCTTTGGCGGGGCAAGGATCGAGCGGTGGTCACCGGACGGCAGGCTGGCCGGTGTGGTTCGCTTTCCGTGCGACAACGTCACCAAGCTGGCTTTCGGCGGCGACGACCTCAGGACCGTCTACGTCACGACCGCGCGCAAAGGCCTGTCTCCGGCGGCGCTCGCGCTGCAGCCGCTCGCCGGCGGGCTGTTCTCGTTCCGCGCGCCAACGAGGGGGCTGCCTCAGATGTCATGCAAGGCGCGGTTCTGACTGGAGGCGCGGCAAGAAGCGGGGCCGCGGGCCGGCCCCTCGGTCCGGTATCGCGGGCGTGCGGCCCGATCAACAGGGGCGCGGCGGCAAGGGTCGGGGTACGCAGACCCGCCCGCATCTCATCAACAAGTGGAGAATTTCAACGATGCGACTGATCTACATTGACATTGACACGCTGCGGCCCGACCACCTCGGCTGCTATGGCTACCATCGCAAGACAAGCCCCAACATCGACAAGCTGGCTGCCCGCAGCGCGCTGTTTCGCAACGTCCATGCGTCGGACACGCCGTGCCTGCCGAGCCGCACCGCCTTGCTGACCGGGCGCTTCGGTATCCACAACGGTGTCGTCAATCATGGCGGCGAAGATGCCGATCCGGTGATCGGCGGCCCCGACCGGCAATTCTGGTCGCAGCTCCATTTCGACAGTTTCCCGTTCCGCCTGCAGCAGGCCGGGCTGAAGACCGTGAGCGTCAGTTCGTTCGCGCACCGGCACTCGGCGTTCCACTGGTACACCGGCTTCGACGAAACCTACAACGTCGGCAAGTTCGGCCGGGAGACGGCCGATGAGGTCCATGCCCTTGCGTCGGACTGGCTGGCGCGGCATGGCAAGGAGGACAACTGGTTCCTGCATGTGCATATGTGGGATCCGCACACGCCCTACCGGGCGGCGCCGGAGTACGGAGAGCCCTTTGCCGACGATCCCTTGCCGGCATGGCTGACGCAGGAGGTGCGCGCGGAGCACTGGCAAGGGTGCGGCCCGCACAGCGCGCAGGAAAGCACGGGCTTCGCGCCGAACGAGGCCGCCCGCGCGTGGTACCCGCGCCAGCCGCAGAGCATCCCGGACATGGCGGCAGTCCGCGCCATGTTCGACGGCTACGATACCGGCGTACTGGTGGCCGACGAGTACGTGGGAAAGCTGCTCGCGCAACTCGCGGAACTGGGCGTCGACGGCGAGACGGCGGTCATGCTGTCCTCCGATCATGGCGAGACCCTCGGCGAGCTCAGTGTCTACGGTGACCACCAGACGGCGGACCAGTTCACCACCAACGTGCCGCTGCTGCTCAAATGGCCGGGCATCGAGGCCGGGCGTGAGTATCGCGCGTTCCACTACCAGATCGATGTCACGGCCACGATCCTGGAGTTGCTGGGCCAGCCGGTGCCCGCATCCTGGGATGGCGCATCGTTCGCGCAGAGCCTGAAAGCTGGGGCCGATGAAGGGCGTGACCACCTTGTCGTGTCGCAAGGCGCATGGACCTGCCAGCGCGGCGTGCGCTTCGGGAACTGGATGATGATCTGCACCCTGCACGACGGATACCACCTGTTCGACGACGTCCTGCTGTTCGACCTGGAGGCCGACCCCCATGAGCAGCGCAACCTCGCCGATCACCGGCCCGACATCGTAGAGAAGGGGATGGGACTTCTGAGGGCCTGGGAGGCGGAAATGCTGCCCACAGCGGCGCGTGGCAGAGACCCGCTCGTCAATGTTGTGAAGGAAGGCGGCCCCTATCACATCCGCGGGAAACTGCGGGCCTACCTGGATCGCCTGAGGGAAACCGGGCGGGGGGCCAAGGCCGACGCGCTCGCCCTGAAGTACGCGCAGGATCTGCAGCGGCCCGCCGAGCCGGGCAAGCCGCCTTTTCCAATTCGTAATCACCGCCTTGTTTGAGTCTTGGGGGGCGGCCTCCCGGTTGTCGTGGCGCGATGCGTCGCCAACTTCGGGTGATCGGTCGAATGGTGCGAAATCTGGCGGCAGCCCCCCTGCAAAATCGCTCTCGGCAACACTTTGCGATTTCACTGCTCTTGTGAAATCGGCCGTCTCACTCGCCCTTGAGACCGAAGCGTATTCTCATCGAAACCGCCACGCTCTCGCTCGGACAACACCGGCGCGAGCGATCGGGCGCAGGGGGCGCTGCGCACGCCGCTGGCCGACTACGCCGTCAATTGCACGCCGCTTGGCAGCCGGGTAACACTATGCGGGCGCGCTGTGGCGCAGGGCGTCGAACTGGTGATGCGGGACGACGTCCCGGGCATCTCACCTGACCCGAGAAGCCTTGCTGCGCACGGCGGTGCGTCCTGCTACCGCCATTTCTTGCACGGAAAGACGATCACCCCATGCAGCGCCACCTTGGCCTCCAGGTTGCGCTCGGCCTGGCGTGCCACCCGTCTTTCCTCAAACCTTCCCCCGAGTCACTGGTCACCGTGCATTGCACCGCCAGAGCGCCTGGCGGCGTGCCGCGGTGCTTGCGCTGCGGCGGCAGGACCATAGCCCACGCGCAGTCGCTTTGGGGTGGCGCCCAAGCCAATGTCAGAACTTGTCAGCTTTGCACGCGAAATGCTCGATAGGATTGGCACCTGTGAAAAAGTGACCGATTCCCGTCTTCAATGAGCTGCTATCCCTCTCGCTTCCCCATCCGCGCCGCCACCGGCGCGCGGCAACTCGCTGGCCTTTGCCTGACCGTCCTGGCCGCTGCCCCCACCTTGGCGCAGGTGCCGCCCGACGCTGGCGCGCTGCGCCAGCAGATCGAACCCGAGCTGCCGCCGGCCTTGCCGCGTCCGGTGGCGCCGGACCGCGCGGCTGCGCCGCCGCCGCTGCGCCAGCACGGCGAGGCCACCGTCACGGTGACCGCCTTCCGCTTTGCCGGCAACAAGCAGATGAGCGAGGCGCAACTCGCGCCGGCGGGTGCGCTGCCGGTGCAAGCGGTGATGACGGTGGGCGATGTGCGCGTGCCGCTGGTGATCACCGAGCGCAACCAGTAAAGACGCGATGTAACACAAGACGGGCGCCAGGCGGCCAGGCCTCGCCCGGCCACGGCACGGTAGCCGTGGCCGGGCCGGCCGCCTTCCCGCCGGCCCAGGTCATCCTGCGCACGGACAGGCTGTTCGGCGACGACGTGGTGTATCGACGCGCTTTATGCTCAGCATGACCTCGGCGGCAGTGCCGCCGTTGGCGCTGCCGTGGCAGACGGTGCATCGGCGCGTGCCGACCGGCCTGGACTTCGGCCGCGACTATCTGTCTTGGCAGCCGCAGCCTGTTCGAGCTCGCTGGTCTGCTCGGCAGCCTGGGCTTCGTCGTGTTGCCGTACTGGCCGCTTCCGGAATATCACAGTGACTTCCACGGCCGCTACTACGCGATGCCGGGCCTGGTGCTGCCGCCCTGGCTGGCGCTGCCGTATGTCTATTTCGTCGACCGGCTGCTGCGCACGATCCACTCCCGGCGGCGGAGCAACCGATAAAGCACTTCCAGGCGAGTCGAGCCGTAGCCTTGCTGTGGTCTTGGGCAACTGTTCAGAAACGCAGCAATTCGACTTCAAGAACGACAATGGCGAGATGCGCAGCGTTACCTTGCCCATCGCCGCCGAGCGTGTCGTGGCCCGATTCAAACCTTGGCGTGGGTGGCAGCCCATTGCGACGGGTTGACGTCGATGCTCAGCGGGCCGAAGCCGGAGCCGATCACGCCGACGTTGTTGAGCGTGTTGACATTGATGCTTTGCAACTGGGCGATGTTCTGGTTGACGTTGACATTGACGTTGGCCACCGGGCCCAGTCCTTGCAGCCAGGAATTGCCGCCGCGCACCGCGGTCATGGACTTGCTGTCGAGTTCCTGGTTCAGGGCGAGGTCGCGCACGATGATGGCTGACATGTTGGTTCTCCTTGGCTTCACGGGATGACTTGAAATGCGCTTGATTGGCTGGTTGGCAGCGGAGGGGGGCGAGGCCGCCTCCGCTTGCGCCGGGCCGTTCAACGATAAATGTTGTTTTGGGCGTTCTGCGTCGAGGTGACATGGGACTTGATGTCGTCGACGAAGGCCGCGTTGTTGCCGTTCATGTTGACGACGTTCTGCGTCTGGCCGATCAGTTGCTCGGCGTTGAAGGTCGAGTCGATCTTGACCGCGCTGAAGATGGGCAGGAAGGGCACGAAGCCGCCGCGCACGGCGCGCATGGCGCGGGCGTCGAGTTCTTCGGTGACCGACAGGTCCTTGATGGCGAGGGTGGTAGTCATGGCAGTTCTCCTTGGGAGCGATTGGGACGTTGGTTCATCTGGGTTGAGCATCTGTGCTGCGCTCGGGAGGTACAAACGCATGGAGTGTGCCAAGGCGGGCCATGTCATCGAAAATCGCCCGCAAACGCAGGCTGGGCTTGGGAAGAAAATCTTTGGAATGGGAAAAATGGCGCCAACGCACGGTGCGCGGTGGCTTTGACCTGGTGGGCGCAAACCAACAGAACAACACAGGGTGTTTGCCATTGCGCGACACGCTGATCCCGTACATCGGAAAGCGGGAGGCCGAGCGGGAGGCGCCGATACCGCTCGATGCCAATGGCCCGGCAGGATTCGATGAGCGAGTAGGGGTTAGCGCTGGCCATCGCGCCGCCGACGAAGCCCGACAATAGGAAGTTCCTGCGGCTGATGTGGTCTTGCCGCGCGGGGACAGGGTCAGAAATTGTGGCGCATGCCTAGCGCGAAGGTCTGCGGCCTGGCGCCGGCGGCCACGCCGATGCCGTTGATGGCAAAGTCGTAGAGGGCATTGCGCTGGTTGTCGATGCGGCTGTAGTACGCATACAGCGCGGTGCGCCGCGACAGCGGATAGTCGTAGCCGAAGGTGAGCTGCGTGGCGCTCGTCTTCGGCCCTGCGTGGAAGAAGCCCACGGTCTCGGTGGCATCCCCCGTGCCGTTGGCGGCGAAGGCGAAGCCCAGGCGCACGCTGCCCGGCCCCAGCTTCTGCACCACGGAGGTGTAGTAGCCGTTGCGGGACAGGTCACCGGTGGCGGTGCGGTAGTGCAGTCGTTCATAGACCAGCGCGATTCGCGTGGTGGCGAACTGGTAGGCCACGCCCGCCTTGATGGCGTCGTCGTTACGGCCGGCCACCTGGTAGTGCTGGTGGACCTCATAGGCCAGGGTCAGGTTGAGTGGCCCTGCGTCGTAGGCGGTGGCGAAGGAGTAGAGCGCCGGGTTGCGCGGCGCCGTATTCCTCTCCTCTGGCAAGCCCCAGGCCAGCGCGCCGCTCAGGCCGTGCCACACGGGCGAACGGTATTGCAGCGTGTTCTTCTGGCGTCGGTCGAAGGAACTGGTGTCCTCAATGTTGTCCGTGCTCGACGCCGAGCCGTTGCCGATCAGCGCCATATAGCCGGCCGTGGTCGGGTAGTAGGGGTCGTAGCCCATGGTGGACTCCGTGTAGGGCGTATGCCAGTTGCCGCCGAAGATCGTGCCGAACGGGCCCTGCAGGCCCAGCCGCGTGTTGCGGCTGGCGATCTGGCCCTGGCCGTTGTCGATGGACAGGCTGCTCTCGATCTGCCAGATTGCCTTGAGCTCGCCGCCGAGATTTTCCTCGCCCATCAGTCCGAACACGGAGCGGTTGTTGGTCAGCCGGGCGGCACCGCCACGCACCTTGCCTTCGGTGGCTGTGCTGGCGCGGGTGTATTCCAGGCTCGTGTTAAGGCGGCCATAGATGGCGACAGTGCTTTGCGCCCACGCGAGCGGCGTGGCGGCCGCCAGGCCCGCCAGCAGGCCGACCGCGCTCAGCCAGGTGCGTGGCTGCGGCATGCACGGGCGGGACCGGGTTCTTGCTTGATTTTGCATTATGGATTTCACTGCGCGATGGCAATGCGTGGGGAATGAATGGGATGGCGGCGTGCGGTTGGATCCGCGCGCGTGACCAGGCCGTGGTGCTCGCGCAGGCGAGCCGGACAGACAACGGTAGCGACAGCGCAATCGGCAGCAGCGCGCACCAGAAGCCCAGCACCAGGTGTGCCGCCGCGCCAAGCGCGAAGCCCGGCAACGCAGGCGTAGCCTTGCGCATGTGTGCATGGATGGCCGCCTTTTGCTCGGAGCCGGTGTGGCGCGCGTCGAGCACCCTGGTCGGGTGCGGCGCGGGAGTGTGGCGGATCTCTGCGCAAGCACCTCGAACGAAGGTTAAAGCTGCGTGGTGCTCATCGCCATTGTCTCTTCGTATTAGTCAGCCGTTGCGGGGCGCATAGGGGCAGGACGGTCATGGCGGGTTGCTGCTGGTCAGGCGCGGCTCAACGCGCCCGCGTTCGGGCGTCCCGTGGACTTCCCCGCCTTTGCCGCCGATGGCCAAGGCCCGGAAAGAAGATGGGTGCAGCGCCGCTCCAAGCACCGATCCAAGCGCAGTTCTGCGCAGCGTATGGCGCCAGGGATATCTGCTGCCAGGTCAGCGCAAGGCAAGGCGCAGGGGCAGGGGCAGGGGCAGGCCCAGGGGCAGGGGGCGTCTATTGTCCTTTGGTATGTGGCGATCATACCGGCGAGCCTGGCCAGAAACTGGACTACCTCGGTGCGCAGGTTACTGTGGGAGAGGGCGACGAGAGAGGGCGAAGATCAGCCACGTTGCGGCAATGCATTTGCGACTGCCTGTGAGGTTTGCTTCCAGCTCGACACCGTCATGCCAAAGTGCTTTCTGAACCAGAAAGCGAAAGCGCTGGAGCTTGAGAAACCGAGCAGGTCGGCGAGTTCGGCGAGGGAGCGATCGCTGTCGAGGATCTGGCGGGAGGCGAGTTCAGCTCGGACCGCCTGGAGCAGTGACAAAAAACTCGTGCCTTCCGCAACGAGCCGGCGATGCAAAGTTCGGCGATCCACGCCAAGGTGCTTTGCCACCTGGTCCGACGTACACCTGCCCCCGGGCAACATGGCAACCACGACCTGCCGAACGGTGTGCGTCGCACTCTCATTGGATCCAGACAAGGCCTGGTCGAGAAAGCGACGGACGTATGGCGTCATACGGTAGTCATTGGCCGGCATGGGCGTCGCGAGGTCCTTTGCGGCACAGACGATGCCATTGAAACTCGCATTGAATTCAACCACCGAGCCGAACAGCGCTTTGTGACACGTGGCACCGTGCGGTTGACGGTGCTCGAAACAGACGCTTCGGGGCCGCCAGGTTGGCCCCAATAGTTCCTGGATCGTGCGATATAGCACGCCCACGGCCATTTCAATGGACTGCCGCACCGGATACTTGCCGGTGGCCAGGATATCTTCGCGAATCAATACGGCATCGCCGAAGTCTTCGATGCTAGTCAGCAGCGCCGCATTGATCAGGCGCATATAGCGACACAGGTTGTCCAGCGCCTGCCTGGCGTTCGGTGCTTCGCGCATCACAAAGCTGATCGGGCCCAGGTTGGCCAGCCGCCGGTCCCTGGCCAGCCGCAAGCCAAAGTCTTCCACGCCTGTCATCGATGCGCTGTCCTCAAGCAGCTGGCGCACCGCCATGGAAGTGACCGGCATGTCGGGATCGAGAAGGCTTCGAGGACTCAACCCCACCTTGCGCAGCATCGCCTCAGGGTTAAGTCCATGGTGGCGCGCCAGTTCCGTATAGCCGGTAAGACTCGCGCTTCGGATCAAGGGTGTGTAGCCGGGCATGGGCGTGTCCCAATTTAGACATTGAATGTCCCAAATAATACATCGCATTTGGTCTTGCAGAGATAGTCTTCCGATGTGGATCTGATGTGGCTCTGATCCCCGATGTCCGGCGGCGCGAGATCTATGGCACACAGCGTGGCTTCAGTCTTCAAGCCGTCTTTCTGGCAGTACAGAGCCCGCGTTGCACCACAGACCGAGCAAACATTGGCGGTAGCTCTCAACGCAAGAGCCGCCCGACCAGCGCTACGCGCCGCATGTAGCGGGGCGTGCCCACCGCGACCTTGAGTCCCGCAAGACGACGGGCCCGTCCGTGGTGGTGATCTGAACAAAAAAGAAGGAGACAGACCATGCATATCGAACCGCTGACGTGCGCCATTGGTGCCGAGCTCGTGAACGTGGACCTGGCGGACGCCGTGCACGACGATGGGCTGTTCGCCGAGATCAGGGCCGCGCTGCTCAAGCACAAGGTGCTGTTCCTGCGCGACCAGGACATCACGCGCGCCGAGCATGTGGGCTTCGCGCGCCGCTTCGGCGAGCTCGAGGACCACCCCGTGGTCGGCAGCGACCCGGATCACCCGGGCCTGGTGCGCATCTACAAATCGCCAGAGGCTCCCAACGATCGTTACGAGAACGGCTGGCATTGCGACGCCACCTGGCGCGAGACGCCGCCAATGGGCTGCGTGCTGCGCTGCGTGGAATGCCCGCCGGTGGGCGGCGACACCATGTGGGCCAACATGGCGCTGGCCTACGAGAAGCTGCCCGACCAGGTCAAGCTCCAGATCGCCGGCCTGCGTGCGCGGCACAGCATCGAAGCCACATTCGGTGCGGCCATGCCGATTGAGAAGCGCCTGGCACTCAAGGCCCAGTACCCGGATGCCGAACATCCCGTGGTGCGCACCCATCCCGAGACCGGCGAGAAGGTGCTGTTCGTCAACGGCTTCGCCACCCATTTCACGAACTTCCACACGGCGGCCAACGTGCGTTACGGCCAGGACTTCACCCAAGGCGGATCGGCGCTGCTGCAGTACCTGATCGGCCAGGCCTTGATCCCCGAGTATCAGGTGCGCTGGCGCTGGAAGCCGAACAGCATCGCCATCTGGGACAACCGCTCGACGCAGCACTACGCCGTGATGGACTACCCGCCCAGCCATCGCAAGATGGAGCGCGCCGGCATCATCGGCGACAAGGTGTTCTGACCCTCGCTCCCGCTGGCCCTATCCCTTTGTTCCTTCCCCTTTCCCCTGGAGACACGCCATGAATTTTCTCGACGGACACCTGTTCCCCGAAAACCAGCAGCCGCTCATCATCACGGCCGCGCCCTACGCGCCGTCCTATGTCCCCTCTGACTTTCCCGAGGACATCCCGGTGACGATGGAGGCGCAGATCCAGAAGGCCGTGGACTGCTACAACGCTGGAGCCACGGTGCTGCACCTGCACGTACGCGAACTCGATGGCCGCGGCTCCAAGCGTTTGTCCAAGTTCAACGAGCTGGTCGCCGGCGTGCGCAAGGCCGTGCCCGAGATGATCATCCAGGTGGGCGGTTCGATCTCCTTCGCGCCAGAGACCGATGGCGCTGCCGCCAAGTGGCTCTCCGATGATACGCGCCACATGCTAGCCGATCTCGACCCCAAGCCCGACCAGGTCACGGTGACCGTGAACACCTCGCAGATGAATGTGCTGGAGCACTTCGATTACGAAGACCTGCGCGGCACGTCGATGGAGGATCCGGCCACCTTTCAGGCTTACAAGGAAATGACGGTGCCCTCGCAGCCAGGATGGGTCGAGGAGCACATCCGCCGCCTGTCGGCTGCCGGCATCCAAAGCGCTTTCCAGTGCTACAACATCAACAGCTTCGAGTCGGTCGAGCGCCTGATGCGCAGGGGCATCTACAAGGGCCCGCTGGTCATGAACTGGGTGGCCATCAGCGGCGGCATGGACGCGCCCAACATCTACAACATGGCTAACATCGTGCGCGCCGTGCCCGATGGCGCAGTGCTGACGGTGGAAAGCTCCGTGCTCAACGTGCTGCCGATCAACATGATGGGCATCGCCATGGGCCTGCATGTGCGCTGCGGCATCGAGGACAACCTCTGGAACCAGCAGCGCTCCAGCAAGTTCAGCACGGTCCAGCAGATCGAGCAACTGGTGCGCATTTCACGTGAGTTCGGCCGCCCGATCGCCACCGCGCGGCAGGCGCGCGAGATTTCCAAGATCGGCGTGTTCTACGACACCGTGGAGGAGTCCCTGGCGGCCAACGGCTTCGCGCCCAATCGCATCGGCCGCCAGCAGGGCCACCTGCGCAAGGTCGCCTGAGCGCCGCAGCGCTGTCGGTGACCCACTGAGCCGATGGCGCAAAGCCCCACAGAACATACACAGGAAGACAATCATGTCAAAAGCCATTCGCTTCTACGAAACCGGCGGCCCGGAAGTGCTGAAGTTCGAAGACGTCGAGGTAGGCGAGCCCGGCCCCGGCGAGGCTCGCGTGCGCCACACGTACATCGCGCTGAATTTCATCGATATCTATTTCCGCACCGGCCGCTACCCGCTGGCGCTGCCCAACGGGCTGGGCTCCGACGCGGTCGGTGTGGTCGAGGCTGTGGGTTCCGGCGTGACGGACATCCGTGTGGGTGACCGCGTCGGCTACCTGATCGGGCCGCAGGGCGCTTACGCACAGGCGCGCGTGATGCCGGCCGCGGTGCTGATCCCGCTGCCCGATGGCATTTCCGATCGCACCGCCGCCACGCTGATGATGAAGGGCATGACGGCGCAATACCTGTTCCGTCAGGTCTATCCGCTCCAGGGTGGCGAGACCATCCTCTACCACGCGGCTGCGGGTGGCGTGGGACTGATCGCCTGCCAGTGGGCGCGGGCGATGGGCGTCACCATGATCGGAACCGTGAGTACCGACGAGAAGGCCGCGATCGCCAAGGCCAACGGCTGTGCGCACACCATCGTGACGTCGCGCGAGAACATCGTGCAGCGCGTCAAGGAGATCACCGATGGCAAGGGGGTTCCGGTGGTCTATGACTCGGTGGGCAAGGACACGCTGGAAGCCTCCCTGGACTGCCTGCAGCCGCGCGGTTCGCTGATCAGCAACGGCACCTCGTCGGGAGCGGTGATCGTCGATTCCCAGATGCTGGCCGTGAAGGGTTCGATCTGGTTCACGCGGCCCGCCATGATGCACTATATCCAGCCGCGCGCGCACATGCTGGACATGGCCAAGGAATTGTTCGGCCACGTGCTGGCCGGCCGCATCGCGAGCGAACCCCAGCAGACCTTTGCCCTGGCCGATGCCGCCGACGCGCATCGGGCGCTCGAGTCGCGCAAGACAGTAGGCGCCACCGTCCTGGTGCCCTGACAGGGCATTGTCGCGTTGCCGAGGCACGCGCGGCACGCATCAAGGGCGCATTGCTGCGCGTGTCAGCCTGACCTTGAGCGCCCCATGCCGGAAGACTGCCGGCAATGTCAGTGGCACGTAGCAGACTGCGCAAGCATCAGAGGTGGCTCTCAATGCAAGAGCCAACCCACTATGGAGACACGCATGAACCCGCACACCCCGCATTCTGGACCCGATGATCGCGACGATTATCTGGTCAGCCGGCCCCGAGCCTGGTTTGCCTTTGCCATGACATTTGCGCTGATGCTGTTCGACTACATCGACCGGCAGGTCATTGTCTCGTTGTTTCCCCACTTGAAAGAGGCGTGGAGCTTGTCGGACAAGCAGCTTGGCGCACTGGTGTCGGTCATCTCCATCGTTGTCGCCCTGGGCGGCCTGCCCGTCGCGCTTCTGGCCGATCGGATGAGCCGGGTCAAGAGTGTCGCCGTGATGGCAACGGTATGGAGCGTAGCGACTATCTCATGCATGTTTACTCGCAACTACAGTCAGTTATTTGCCGCACGTGCCATGGTCGGCGTTGGCGAAAGTGGCTATGGTTCCGTCGGTGCGGCACTGATTGCAAGCTTGTTCCCCAAGCGCATGCGCTCCATGTTGCTAGGAGCGTTCTTTGCCGCCGGCTCCATGGGTGCTGTCCTCGGCGTCATGCTGGGCGGTGTGATCGCTCAGCGCTGGGGCTGGCAGGCAGCGTTCGGCGTGGTGGGCTTCCCGGGACTGGCAGTCGCGCTGCTCTACCTGCTCGTGCCTGACTACAAGACCGTGGAGCTGACATCCCGGCTGAACAAAGCGAAGGCGTCACCATGGAACTTCATCAAGCACGTCGCAAGCGCGTTGTCTGACTCGCGTACGGTTTGGTGGACCTGCGTGGGCGCAGCGTTTCAGCTCATCGTGGTATCCACTGTCTGGGCCTGGCTCCCCAGCTACTTCAACCGGTTCCACGGCGCAGCCCCGGACGTCGCCGCCAAGCAGGCAGCGCTGATCGTGTTGTGCGGCGCGCTGGGGGCCTTCGCATGGGGTTTCGTGGTGGACAAGGCGGCTGCTCGCCGGCCACGCAACAAGCCTCTCGCCGTGGCTGTCCTGTGCGTGGCGACCCTGCTGGTTTTTGTTGCGGCCTTCACCGTTACGATGCCAGCCAGCCAGCAGTTCCTGCTGATCGCATTCGGCGGCTTCCTGATGACGTGTACGGTAGGGCCGGCGGCGGGTATTGTGCTCGACGTCGTTCACCCGGGCGTGCGTTCCACCGGTGCCGCACTACTGTCGCTCTTTCAGAACATGTTTGGCCTTGCGGTTGGGCCATTCGTCGGGGGGGCGATTTCAGACGCCCTTGGCCTGCAGACGGCCCTTGCGGTGATGCCTGCCTTCGGCTTGGTCGCTGCCGCATGTTTCCTGTTGGCGGCGCGCCATTATGAATCGGATCTGCATCGGGCCGACAACCGCCTGCAGACTTATAACGAAGTACCGCTCGCATCGGCATCCGCCTGATGGGTTTTGGTCGCGTCACCCTTTCGACAGACCCAGCGAAGAGAGATGCGGCTCACGCTCGTTTTGCCAACGCAGCTGTGAAATCAGCAACTGATCGCGTTCCCGAAACGACAGGCTGTGATGGATCTACACCGAGCCGCGGCGCAAGCCCGTGATTGCGGAGGCTTCCCGCGCTCGCAGCGCCCGTGTGCGATCATTCCCGTCGACCATGTCGCGCTCGCCGGGACATTGGCGCTACGCGGCAACTCTTCGAGCTCGATCGTATGCATCGAACCTTTCAAGTGGGAGGTCCACCTGATACGCACGGCGGGCCGCCCCTCAAGGTTTGTGAAAGAACTTAAGGCGCATCTCCAATGAACTTTGTGGTGCAGGAAGGATAGGTATACCTGCCATAGTTCCTATGGAGAAATACTCAGCTATGTTCGATGCTTGCCGTGGCGCGATACGCTACGACTTCAACCGCAATTTTCGCCGACCGGGGCAGGTCGGCGACGGCAACGCAGGAGCGAGCCGGGAATTCATTTCCGAAGAATTTGAGGTAGATGGCATTGAAACTTTGATAGTCTTTCATATCGGTAAGGAAGACTGTCACCTTCACGACGTCGCGCCAATCGCAGTCCGCATCGCGTAGCGCGGTGAACGAGTTGGACATCGCGTTAGTGGCTTGGCCGGTAAAGTCTGCTGGGATCGCCCCGTCCACACCCGCACCGGTTTTCCCCGAGAAGTAGATCCATCCTGCGCGCTCCACCCAGTCGGAATACGGCTTCTGAACTGACATCGGAAATTGCTCCTGTTCACTGGTTATTGCCGGCAGTGGCGGCCTGTCCGACACGCTTGACAGCGATGAAGTACAGCAAGGCGCTGACTGCCGCTGCCGACGTACCCACAATTGCCAGGGCGATTGCCAGTCCGGCCTTGGGATGGCCCAACCACTCGTTGATGGAGCCGACCGCGAACGGGCCCAGTCCGCCACTAATAGCGTTGGTGAGAAACACCAGCAGTGCCACGGAGCGACCGCGCATGCGATTGGGGATGGCAATCTGCAGCGGTACGGGCGCCAGTGCCATGACGATGCTGGTTGCGTAGGCGCACAGGCCGTACAGTGCAAGCGACATCCACATCACCGGTGCCAGCGGGGCCGCGCATGCAATTGGGACCAGCAAGGTGGCAGCTACGGAGGCGATACGCAGCACTTTCTTCAGCGCATCGCGGTCATTTACCTTACCGACAAATAGGCTGGCGCTGATGACGCCGGCCATGCCTCCGAGCATGTAGACCGGACCGGTCATCTTGCCGACTTCGCTCGCGGTTAATCCAAAGCTGCGGATCAGCAGGGTCGGGAACCAGGCGGCGTAGGAGTAGAACAGCAGAATAAGCGCAACGTAGCCGAAGAAGTAGGGCAGGCAGAACCGGTTTCGTACGAACAATTCGCGCAGGACTTCGCTTATCGGTGGCGCTGCTTCAGTGGCAGCTTGGGCGGTCTGCAGCCCGCGCCGCACCGGTTCGCGAATGGTCGCCAAAACGAGTGCTGCAAGGGCCAGGCCCGGCAATCCGACCACGAAGAAGACCATTTGCCACGGCAGCAGGCCATGACCTGTCAGCCAATCCGCCACTGCGGGTTGGTCCATCCAGCCAAGCAGCACGCCACCGCCGAGCAGTGCGACACCGCCGCCGACGTAGGGCCCCAGCATGAAAACACCGCTGGCCCGTGTGACCTTGCGGGGCGGAAACATGTCGCTGAAGATGGAGAGAGCAGCAGGGCTGAGGGCTGCCTCGGCAATTGCTGTACCGGCGCGCCAGACCAGAAGTTCGCCGAAGCTGCTGGCGGTGCCGCACATGGCCGTGGACACTGCCCAGATGGCGACACAGGTGGCACTTAGGCGTACGCGGTTCGAGCGGTCCACCAGCCTGGCCACAAACAGGCCTGCGGTGGCATAGCAAAGCGTGAACGTCGCGCCCTGCAGAAGCCCGATCTGGGTATCGCTAAGCAACAGCGATGTCTTGAGCGACTGCACCAGGATGCTGACGACCTGGCGGTCGATATAGGAGAAGGCGAAGCAGATGAAGAACATGAATACGATGTATCCATGTGAGAACGGCGTGCCGGCTGACGCAATGACCGGCTCTTCGGTACGGGGCGCGCCGGCGTCCAGGGCTGGCGCGGCTTTTTGGGTGGACTGCATGAAGGGCTCCTCGACACGGCAAAAGACGGCCTGGCGTGCGCTATGGACGGGCGCCAGGCTTTGTATTGCCGCTGAAAACGGGCTATAGGGTGATGGGGGCGGCGAGCAGCGCGATACAGTCGCCGGGTTCGACGCCTGCGAAGGTGCGGGCGCAGACCACCATGCCCGCACCATTGAAATGCAATTCGCGCGACGGTTCCCAAGGGGCGTACGGATCGAAGAGGCGACCGGCCAGGTCGCCTGCCGCCACCTGCTGCCCCAGCTTGAAGCACGGTTCAAATACGCCGTGGCGAGGCGCAAACAGATAGTGGCTAGCGCCATCCACGGCGATGAACTGCGTGTCATGACACGGTGGGGGCGGGTTGTCGTCGCGCGTCAGTCCGGTTGCATGCAGCACGCGGCGCAGGCCATCTTCGACGATGGACAGGCCATCCACATTGCAGCTGCCATAGCCACCGAATTCCCCGCACAGAAACAAAGTGCCATGGCGCTCGGCCGCGGCGCCGTAGGTGCGGTCTTCTCCAAGCAGGTCCATGACCATGGTGTGGGGCGCGGCGAACGCATTGACCAGCTTCAGGTATTCGCTACGCCGAGCCGGGTCGGACGGCAGCGCGGCCAGCACCGTGGGTATGTGGTTGAATGACGCGCCCCCGGCGTGAAGGTCGAACACGACGTCAGCGCGGGGAAAGAGTTCGGTATCGACATAATGCGCGATCATCGCCGTGACCGACCCGTTGCGGTCGCCGGGGAACAACCGGTTCAGGTTGCCGCGGTCGATTGGCGAGGTGCGCGAGCTATTCAGGAACGCAGGAAAGTTGAGCGCTGGGATGACGATCAGTCGGCCCTGAATCTTTAGCGAAGGCATGCGCTGGATCAGCTTCATCAGCGCTACCGGGCCTTCGTACTCATCACCGTGGTTGCCGCCGGTCAGCAGCACCGTCGGGCCCTCGCCCTGCTTGAGCACAGCGATCGGCGTCGGGATGTGACCGTAGGCGGAGCGGTCATGCGAATAGGGAATACGCAGCACGCCGGTCTGGAACCCCTCGCTCTCATAGTCGATCTCCGTTGAGATCAGTGTTTTTCTGGAAAGGGTATGGTCATTCGATTGGGCTGGCATGCCTGTCTCCGGTGGGGGAAATCGGGCGTGGTCAGTTCCCATGGAACCGGCCACGTGTGCATGCAATATTGGGGGCCGAGTCAGTTGCCGACAAATGCCGTTTTGGGGAGGGGGTGATGCTTCTGGGGCATCACCCGGTTGTCAAACCGGGCCGCCCCATTGCTTCCACCGTCTGGATGAAGCGGAAAAGTGCCGGATTAGGTGTATCGATTTTGCAAGCAAAAACGAGCGGCATCGGGATGGAAAGATCCGTGAACGACGCAAAGTGGCAGAGCGCAGGCGGACGGCCCAAGTTGGCAGAATTAACAATGGCGGCACCAATGCCGGCGCAAACCAGGGAAAGCATGGCGGCTTCCGTCGAGACTTCCTGAACGACATTGAGTGTGACGCCGCAAGCCTGACAGGCTCCGATCAACTGGTCGTAGTAGAGCGGGTACGTCGCACGCGGGAACGTGACGAATGGCCAGTCGGCTATCTGGCGCAAGGCCACGCCTGGCAGCGGCAGGCGTGCGGAAGCATCACCCTGCTCGGGCAGCGTCCATGCACGCGGCGCGGCGAGGACGACCTCGTTTGTCGTCAGCGGTAACGTGTTGATCGACTCGGGGAGCGGCCCGTACTGGTAGATGAAGCCACCGTCGAGCGTGCTCGCCCGAATCTCGTCGAGCTGTTGCGGTGTGTTCATCGGTACCAGCTCGACGCGGACGTCCGGCACTTCCGCTTGGAAACGCCGGAAGATGTGCGGCACGATCCCGTCCCAGCCACTGTTCTCGACAAAGCCGAGGCGTAGATAACCCTGAACGCCGGACGAAATCCGCGCGGCGCCTCGTGCTGCGACGTCGAGCTGGGCGAGCGCCTTGCGGGCATCTCGCAGATAGGCCTGGCCAGCCGACGTCAGCTTGAGGCCACGCGGGGTACGCTCGAACAAGGCAAAGCCGAGTTCCTCCTCCAGGTCGTGGATCTGGCGGGAGATGGCGGGCTGCGTGACGTGAATATGTTCCGCAGCCAGCCGAATGCTCTCGTGCTCAGCTACGGCGATGAAATAGCGCAAGTGTCTGAGTTCCACAATTTCACTCGTCTTCTGGATGATTTGGCGGTCGGCAATCGACGGCAAATATGCCACAAAGGCATGATGTAGAAAAAAAGGCTGGCGAGGCGGACGCCGACGGCGCGGCTCCCCTGATCAAATTTCTTTCCCGCTGCGCTCAGCGTCCGGCGTCTGTCGCACCTTGCTCGAGCCGTGCCACCAGGAAGTCGATGAACGCGCGTAGCTTTGGAGGCAGTATCTGCCCGCGCGGAAACACGGCATGCAGGTCTGGGCAACGCCCGAGCCAGCCTGGGAGCACTGGCACCACCAGGCCTTGTTCGGCATGCCGCGTCATGATCAGGTCCGTGGCCATCATCAGGCCAGCGCCGTCGAACAATGGCGCCTTCAGCGCTTCGGGGTCATCGGCCTCGATGACCGGCTGGATGGGGAAATCGACAAGCTCCCCGGGGGCGACTTCATGTTGCATTGGCCAGGCATGACCGCTGACACGCCTGGCCACGCGCGTGGATAGGGCGGCGTGCTTGAGCAGTGCGTCGGGGTGGGTTGGTACTCCATGCTGCGACAGGTAGGCGGGGCTCGCGTAGATGCGATTCGGGAAGGTTGCGAGACGCCGTGCAGCCATGGATGAATCCGGCAGATCGCCCATACGCAAAGCCAGGTCGATTTCCTCGCTGACGAGGTCGAGCGTGCGGTGGCTGAGTACGAGGTCGATGTTCACTTCCGGGTGCCCGGAGCGAAATTCGGCCAGCAGCGGACCCAGCAGGCTGACCGCCAGCGAGTAGGACGCTGTGATCCGCAACGTGCCGCGTGGCGTGCCTTGCAGTTGGCCGACGGCGGCATCGGCTCCTGCCAGCATGCCGGGAATGGCACGGCAGGCGTCGTAGTAGAGCGCGCCGGCCTCCGTGAGGCCTAGGCGGCGCGTGGTCCGGTGCAGGAGTTGCGCACCGAGGCGCTGCTCAAGTTCACGCAGCTTGCGGCTGACCGTGGTCTTGGGTAGGCGAAGTTCAGTTGCCGCAGCGGTGAAGCTCCCAGCTTCCACAACCCTGAGAAAGACGAGGGTGTCATTCATATCGGCCAATGCCGGTTCACCGCTTACGGCGGATACGGCGTCCAGCTACGGATGGGTAGCACGCCAGGCGCCAGGCTTCTACCGCTTTACGCTTGGGGCGTTTCGCATCACTGTGCTGTCGGATGGCACGGCGCCGCGCGACGTCGCGAAGATCATGAGCAAGCCACAGGCCGTGCGCGACGCGTTCGCGGCAGCCCACCAAACGCTGCCCGTTGAAATATCTGTCAACTGCTTCTTGATCGATACGGGCGACCGCCGCATCCTGATCGATACCGGCGCGGGCGAACTGTTCGGCCCGCTGACAGGCCACCTCGTCGAGAACCTTCGCGCTGCTGGTTACGAGCCCGGTGATATCGATGACATTCTGTTGACGCATATCCATGGCGACCACTCGGGCGGCCTCAGTATCGGCGGGAGGCCAGTGTTTCCGAATGCTACGGTGCATGTGGACCAGCGCGATCCTGCCCTGTGGCTAAGTCCCGAGGCCGAGGCCACGGCGCCAGCAGCGGCTCGCATGACCTTCCGGCAGTCTCACCAGACCGTCGACCCCTATGTGAGGGCCGGCAGGCTGCGCACCTTCGACGGTGCGGCCCAACTCTTCCCTGGTGTTCGTTCTGTCCCGTTGTACGGCCACACGCCTGGCATGAACGGCTACCTCATAGAGAATCAGGGGCAGCGCCTGCTGCTCTGGGGGGACATCATTCATGCCACGGAGGCCCAATTCCGCGACCCGACCATCACAATCGAGTACGACGTCGATCCCACTGCTGCGGCTACGACGCGTCAGCGCATCCTTGCCGATGCAGCGAGACAGGGCTACATGGTGGGGAGTGCCCATGTGACATTCCCCGGATTGGGTCATGTGCGGACCGAGCATGCCGGCTTCAGCTGGGTGCCGGCTCCCTATAGTACGAAGCTCACGGAATAAGGCAAGAATGGCCAAGAATAACGCTTCACCATGTGCCTCACGACACACGGCGCATGACTCGGGGACAACGTGATTTGCTAAATCTTCGTGGTCAGGGACTTCCACCCTTTACTCCTTACCGGTCTCCCGGCGCACTATGCAACAAGGCCGGGAAGGGGCAAACCCTTGCTGCAGGCGGCTCTCCGGTTGATCACCGCCACTTTTTGCACGAAAGGTACGATCACCCCGAGTACGACGAAATGACGGCGGTCAATTCCAAGACGGCCTTCTTCTTCCTCAAGGAAGCTGGCAAGCGTGTCAATGACAACGGCAAGATCTGCACGCTGGTCACGTCGCTGCTCGGGGTCTTCACACCGTTCTATGCCGCGTATGCCGGCACTAAGGCGCCGGTGGAGCACGCGCGCCTGGCCATGGGTGGCAAAGCGGCTGCGTGCCAGCAGCTCACACTCGAGCGTGGCAAAGAAGGATTCGCACATGGCATTGTCGTACGCGTCACCGACAGAGCCCATTGAGGGGCGCACACCGGCCTCGTGGCAGCGCAGCCCGAACGCAATCGACGTGTACAGGGCGGCTGCACGCCGGCCACGCAACAAGCCTCTCGCCGTGGATTTCCTGTGCGTGGCGACCCTGCTGGTTTTTGTTGCGGCCTTTACCGTTACGATGCCGGCCAGCCAGCAGTTTCTGCTGATCGCGTTCGTCGGCTTCCTGATGACGTGTACGGTAGGGCCGGCGGCGGGTATTGTGCTCGACGTCGTTCACCCGGGCGTGCGTTCCACCGGCGCCGCACTACTTTCGCTCTTTCAGAACATGTTTGGCCTTGCGGTCGGGCCTTCCGTCGGGGGGGCGATTTCAGACGCCCTTGGCCTGCAGACGGATCTCGACGGTTGCACTCGCGCCCACCCGGGCCAGCATTTCAGGCGGTTCTTCCAGCTTGATCCGCACCGGGAATCGCTTGGCCACATGCACCCAGTTCACCGACGGCTGGACATAGGGCAGGGAACGCGGCAGGTTCAGGCGTTCCGTATCGGTGATGCCAATACCAATGCCCTCGACCTTGCCGCGCATGACATGGCTGCGGGCGATCATCGAATAGACCGTGGCGCAATCGCCCGGACGGATATCGGCCAGCTGGGTTTCACGGAAATTGGCGACGGCGAACCATTGGCCGGTATGCACTAGCAGGAAGAGGGACTGATTGGGAATCACGACTTCGCCGGACAGCACGGTCAGGCCGCTCACGCGGCCGTCATGCGGGGCGCGAACCACGGTGTCGTCCAGTGCCCGCTGGGCGATGGCCAGCGCCGCCTCGCGCGCTCGCACGGTCGCCGTGGCATCGTCTTCGGTGCCAACGGCCTTTGCCGTCGCGGCACGCTGCACGTTAGCCTGTCTCAGCGATACGGCCGCGTCGCGTTGCGCCACCTCGGCCTGGTCAAGCTGCTGCTTCGGCACGTAGCCATCTGCGGCCAACGGGCGCAGACGCGCCACGGTGCGCGCGCTCAGCGCGTAGTTCTGTTCGGTGCGGGCGGTCTGCTCGGAGGCAATCGCCGCGTTGGCGTGCTCGGTGGCAATCGTGCGTCTGCGCGTACCCAGCGCAGCCTGCGCCAGTTCCAGATCGGCAGTCGCCTGGGCCACGGCTAGCCGGTATGGCACAGGATCGATCTCGAACAGCACATCGCCTTTGGCCACGTGCTGGTTCTCGCTGACGAGGATCCTCGAGATCCTGCCGCCCACGGGCGACGCCACATGCACCATGTCCGCATCGAGCCCGGCATCGTCGGAAGACGGAAACCGCACGGCGCGATGCCAGGCATGGATGGAGAGCAGGATAGCCAGAACAACGATCGCCAGTGCGATCAATTTCCCGCGCAGCGGGTTTTTGCGGACGCCGGCCATTTTCATAGGATGTGTCCCGTAGCCGATAACCAGACGATTTCAGCGATCATCAGGCCGATTGCCGTGTTTACCAGCAGCGGGAAGCCGACGACATCCGCCCAGCCGGCCAGGATAAACAGCCGCCAGGAAATGACGGCGCCCACGATGCCGATCAGGGCGCTCAAGAGCCAAAGCGGAAAATAGGCGCCAAACAGGCTGAAGGACGGGGCACCGGCGCAACCATAGAGCGAAGCGGCCAACGCGACGAGCACAAGCGAGCGTGCCATGGGATCTGGGGCAGGATTGGTTCACGCAATATAGCAGCGAGTATTCGCGATTGTCCAAGGGACAAAGAAACTCAGGTCAACGCCGGGCTGACGATACGCGGCGCTGCCGGGGGCCAAAGATGGGGAGGACTGACGTTCACCCAGTCAGTGTCTCAGACGCGGTTTCACAATATCGTTTATTTAACATAAGACAGAATCCAGCCCGGAAATAACTCCGCAGGCTAGGCCAGCGCTAGGGCGCCGCCTATCCGGGTGTGCTTGCGGAGTGCATCAAAATTTAAGGCGAAGCGGTCGGCCAGCGACGCCCAAATCTCACGAAGCTCAGGATTCTTAGTTCGCTCTGCATGCGCGGATGTCACCACGGCGCCAGGATCGATATCAAGAATTCGAGCGACCTTCACAGCGGTCTCATCATCGAAGCCGCCCAAGCCATTCCGGTACTTGCTGACGGCAGAGCGGGAGATACCAAGCTCCTTTGCGATGGCGTAATCAGACGCACCGCCCAGCTTGCTGCGGACGGCCTCAAGAAATTCAAGTGTTGTTTTCATCACTACCCCTAGTGAGTTACCCGGCCTGAAGCATAGTCAACTGTTCGCGAACGAGCAACGTCATCAGTTACAGAACGTTCTCGCGTGGTTGACTGTTCTTGCTCGGTTGACTATAGTCCGTTCCAGACGCGCCGCCGCTTGGAAACCCTACCCGCCAAGGCTGTGCCTGATCCGCCAGCAGGCGGCGCGCTCTCCCTCAGGGGAGTTTCAAGCCAAGGGTAGGGCTAAAGGGGTGTCATATGTCGTTACAAATTTCCAGATTCGCGATGCCGAACAATGACGCGCACGGCATCATCAGCGTGCGCGGCGAGGGCCGCAACGCGGATTTCTATTTCAGTCCGGGAGCCTGCACGCGCGCTGAAGCCGAGCGCAATGCGCGCGAGTTCGCCGCCGCTGCCGACCTGCTGGCGGCGATGAAAGCATGGATGGACCGGCATGACGTGGCCGGCGCAGTCGCTGCGGACCAGCGTCTGATTGACGCGGCCTATGCCGCCATCGACAAAGCGGCGGGGATCTGATGAAGCCCGCCCGCGTCCACCGCACCGCCCTGGGCGGCTTCACTATCGACGGCCCGTACTTCCGCCGTCCCTCGCGCGTCGCCGTCCTGGCTGGCCGCTTCTTTCACTGGCTGGGGGCCTGACCATGGGCCGCTACACCGAGGACGTGGACTACGTGCCGGGCAGCGTCAACCAGCCCGCGCACGCTTCGCACCAGCCCGCCAGCGTGGGCGAAATCGGCAAGCGCTCGCCGCAGAACGACGCGGCGGCATTTGCCGCGCTCGAGCAAGCGCGCGCCGTCATGGCTGCGCGCAACGCGAGGCGCTAGGCCATGTGGGGATACCAGCGCGACGCCGCAGCCGCCTTGCCCAATCTGCCAGAGTTGGCAGAGGCCAAGGCGCGCGTGCCGCTGCGCTGGTACAACCGCGCGCTGAAACAGGCCAGGGAGGCCGGCAACAAGAGCGCCACCGAGGCGGGCCGGCCCGATCTGTTCGACCTGGGCGCCGCCGCTGGCGCCGTTGCCGCATTCCTCGCGGACCATGCGCCGGAAAGCCTGCCGGTGCGGCCTGACGCCTCCGACTACGAAATCTGCATGAAGGCGCGCAAGATCGCCGCCGATGTGCTGCTGAAAACCACGAGCCTATCCACCGATGAGGCGCTGATCGTCTGTGCTCGAGTACTCGATCAACACGGCGTAGACCTGC
Source organism: Cupriavidus sp. MPR-AND1C (assembly GCF_058809705.1). Taxonomy (NCBI): domain Bacteria; kingdom Pseudomonadati; phylum Pseudomonadota; class Betaproteobacteria; order Burkholderiales; family Burkholderiaceae; genus Cupriavidus; species Cupriavidus sp. MPR-AND1C. The sequence continues at coordinate 60,095 of NZ_JBXASU010000039.1, forward strand.
CGGACTTTCCCGAGGCTGCCGACCAAGTAGCGCGCGTGCGCTGCGAACTGTGGTGGCGCCGCCGTCTGCGCGCCAAGCATATCCGCGCGCTCGAGCACTCGAATATCCGCCTGCATTACGTCCACTATCGCAGCGACCCGTACGCCAGCAATGATGCTGTGCGCCGCCGCGTGGCGCAGAACGACCGCAACCGCAAGACGCTGGAAGCGACCACGCTCGAGAACGAGCACGGACAACGCTTCACGCTGGCCGAACTGGCGGACAAGTCCGTTGCCAACAAGGCGCTGCGCCGTGGCGAACTGATGACGCGCCTCAAGGGCGCCGAAGAACTGGCCGACGCCGCTAGCTTCGCGGGCGTGATGTTCACCATCACATGCCCGAGCCGCTTTCATGCCGTGCGCCAGCTAACCGCCGCGAAGTGGATTCCGAACAAGAAATACCAGGGCGCCACGCCGCGCGACGCGCAGGCCTATCTCGTCAAGGTGTGGTCCCTGATCCGTGCCGAACTGGCGCGGCGGGGCATCGTGTATTTCGGCGTGCGCGTCGCGGAGCCGCATCACGACGCCTGCCCGCACTGGCATGGCCTGCTGTTCTCGGACCGCATCAAGGAAGTGTGCGCGGTGATCCGCTCCTATGCGCTGCGGGACAACCCGGACGAGCGCGGCGCGATGGCGCGGCGCGTGAGTTTCGAGCACATCGACCGCGCCAAGGGTTCCGCCGTGGGCTACATCGCCAAGTACATCAGCAAGAACATCGACGGCCATGCCGTGGGCGACCATTTGACCGTGCCGGACAAGAACGGGGCGCGCTACGTGGTGCAGGCCGACATGCTGGGCGAGGACGTGATTACGCCGTCCCACCGCGTGGAAGCCTGGGCGGCCACGTGGGGCATTCGCCAATTCCAGTTTGTGGGCGGGGCACCGGTGGGCACATGGCGCGAACTGCGCCGCGTCAAGGAAACCGACCTGCCCGACGAGAAGGAATGCCCGGCGATTCGCGCTGCTTGGACCGCCGCGCAGAAGCTGGAAGACAAGCCGGCAAGCTGGGCCGCCTATGCCAAGGCGCAGGGCGGCATCGCCGGCGAGGGGAAGCGCATCAGGATCACATACACCGAGAGCATGGAGCCGGGCCGATACGGGCTGGCACTGCGCAAGACCCCGCAAGGCGTGACCGCGCAAGGGAAAGTCTATGTGGTGGATGGCATCGCGGCGTACTGGCGCAATTTGCCGGTGTTCGCATCATCGACGCGCTACCAATGGACGAAGGTGGAGCGCAGCGGCGAAGCCGCGAGCACTCGGACTCGTGTCAATAACTGTACGCGCCCCGGCGGCGCGCGCAGCGCGGCGGAGCACGGCGAGCGCCGGCCCGCCTGGATGGATGGGCCAGACATGGCCGGAATCGCGCCCGAGGGGGCGCCAACGTGAGGGGATGACAGTGCCTGACAAGACTTTTCTGGAACGCGCCAACAAGGCGCTGTTCGTGTATGGGGCAATCCTGCCCGCCGATATCCGCCAACTGCTCAAAGACATGGCGGGTGCCATTGACCAACTGAGGGAGAAACACCATGTCCATCAAGACTGAACTGCAAGCACTGCTGGATCAAGTAGACAGCCTCGCGCCGCACGTGCGCGATACAGGCGACACCGCCTACGGCGCCGCGCGACACCAGACCGAAATGGTGCTCGGCATGGCCGATGAAGCGCTGACACCGCCCAAGGTGCCGACCGAGGCCATGACGCAGGCCGCCATGATCGCCGCGGCGAACCTGCCGGTTGACCACACGCAGGCCGAGGCCGTCGCCGCCATCCTGACCGCCGCGCTGGGAGCCGTCTAACCATGAGCGATTGCACCTGCCCGGTTTGCGACCAGCGCGCGCGCTGGGGCGTGTCCAAGGGCGGCGCCGGGCGGGTGTACATCACCTGTACGGCGCCGGGCTGTGGCGTGCAGATTTTCGCGCGCTCCGACGACGCCGACGAAACCATCCGGGAGCACTTCATTGCGCCCGGCGCCCCAACGAACGAACGTAACGTTACGGGGGAGGGCGCCGAACGTAACGAACAGGCGGCCTTGCCGACCGGGGAGTTGTCCGTATGGGCATGATCGACGCCGACACCCTGGACATGCTCCGACGCAAGGCGCACGCCGCAGAGACGGTGGACGCGGAAGAACTGCCGCTGCTGCCGGGCGAGTCGCCGCCGCCAGAACCCATCGACCCGGCGCAGGAGTGGGCCGGGCTGCTGGGCATTGCCGTGGCCGTGGCCGCGCCGGTATGGCCGTACCTGTCGAGCCTGTACACGCCGGAAGTGATCGAGCAGGTGGGGCGCGACGTGGCGCCAGTCGCGCAGAAATACGGCGTGAGCATGGGCGGCGTGGCCGGGCCAGAACTCAAGCTGTGCATGACGCTGGCGCCGCTGGCGATTGCCCACGTGATGCTGCATCGGCAGTGGAAGGCCGAACAGGAAGCGGCGCGCACGGTCGAGAACGGCGCGGCGCCGGCACCGGCCAGGGCGGCGCCGTCGCACCTGGGCGGCAATTTTGAAGACAACGGCGGGCGGCTGATGCCGCAGGGGGCGTAATGGCAGGCAGTCACAACACCGCGCGCATTATCGGCGTGATCGGCGCATCGGGCAGCGGAAAAAGCCGCTGGCTCAAGGGGCAATTGGCAAAGGGAAACCCGCCCAAGCTGCTGATATGGGACCCGTTGGACGAATACGACCAGGGCAGGGCAATCAGCGACATGCGGGAACTGGTCGACACGGTGGGCGCGCTGGAACCGGATGACCCGTTCAAGCTGGTCTACCGGCCTGGGCACAACATGAAGACCTACGCGGACAAGTTTGAGACGTTCTGCTCGCTCGCATTCGTGGTGCCGAATCTCTGCACCGTGGTGGAGGAACTTGCAGACGTGACTACGCCGGGATGGGCGCCGCCTGCATGGTCCCGCCTGTCGCGCCAGGGCCGGCACAAGGGCATGACCATCTTCGCGGCCAGCCAGCGACCCACGCTGATGGATAAGACCTTCCTGGGCAACTGCACCATGATCCATTGCAGCCGGCTGAACGATGAAAACGATGTGAAGACCATGCGCCGCTACCTGGGCGTGAGCGAGGACCAGGTGCGCGCCATGGTGGCCGACAAGGACGGCGGGCGCTTCGATTTCATCGAGCGCGACATGCAGACCGGAAAAACCGTGGCCGGAACCCTAACGTAACGAATGGCGCGGGCTTGCCTTTGCCGGCTGGCCTGCCCCATTCTGAATACACGCGGGGACTCCCCGCGATTGCCAATTTGCATCCGGGAGAAACCATGCATATCAAGGAATTCGGCAAGACGGTCCTGATGACCGCCGTTGCCCTGATCGTGATCAACCAGGCGAAGAAGTTCGCGCCGAGCAGCGTCAAGAACCTGCTGGGCTGATCGTCATGAACGAAATCAAGAACGCCATCAAGACCACGGCGCTGGTGCTGGCCGTGATCTATGTCGCCCGCCGCCTGCCGGTGACTGACCAAATCGTCGCAACCGCCCTCGTCGGCTAAAGGACACAAGACCATGGCAATTAATCAACCAATGCCGCCGTTCCTGAACGTGGTGGCATCGGGCGTCGCCACGCTGCAAGTGCCGCGCTACGCCAACACGCTGAACCGCATCGTACTGGCCCTGGGCGGAACCGCCTTTACCAAGGCGATGATCACCGACATCAAGGTGAAAATCGGCGCGCGCACCGTGTACAACGTGAGCGGCACCTATCTGGACGGCATCAACAAGTACAAGGGCATCTATGATGATGCCAACTTCCTGACCATCGACTTTACCGAGCGCGACGCGCCGAGCATCGACGGCAAGGAAGTGGGCGGCTATGACATGACCGCGTGGCCGGACAACATCAATCTGGAAATCACGATTGCCGGCGCGACTGCACCGACCCTGAGCGGCACCATGTTCCTCACGCCGCCGCAGGGCCAGGGCGCGGGCGAGCTGATCCACAAGACGCTGTATTTCCCGGCGTCCACCAACGTGGGCGGCAAGTTCCCGATCAACTTCTCGCCAAAGGGCGCGTTGATCAAGCGTATCCACATGTTCTACGCCGGCACAGACTGGACGGCGACCACGGACGGCAACGTCAACCGCGTGGAAATCAAGAAGAACGGCCTCACGGTGTGGGACGCAACCAGCCGCGTGCAGCGCTTCATTGAGCAGGAACAGCGCAAGGTGCCGCAGAGCAAGCACTACGCCGTTGATTTCATCTTCGATAACAACATGTCGGGCGCCCTCAAGACCTCCGACGCCGCCGCGCTGGAAATCAATGCCTTCCTGACCGCATCGGATGGCCTGAGCGTGTACGTCGAAGTCATCGACCTGCCGTTCAACCTGTAAGGGGCCGCCATGGGTACGTTTGACAGCGTGCAGCCGCAGTCGTATTTCTCCGATCCGATGGAGAGTGCGGCAGCGGACGCCAGCGACATGAACCCGCTGGCGCAAACCGGCGCCGACCTGCTGCGCATGGGCTTCTCGCGGCTGATGGATGTGCAGACCGTTCGCGCGCTGCAAAACACCAACACGGCCGCCGTGATCCAGTCCAATGGCATGACGCTGACCACCGCGCCGCGCGGCGCCACGCCGGCCCTCGCATTCGGCGGCATGCTGCCGCTGCTGCTGGCGGTGGGCGCCGTGTGGCTGCTGGCGGAGAAGGGCTAATGTCGCCATACGGCCAGGCAGGAATGAGCGCGGGCATGGGCCTGATGGCGTCCAATCCGTACACGGCCGGCATCATGGCAGCTAGCTCAGTCGCCGGCCAGATGCTGGGCGGACCGGACCCGAGCAATACCGCGCTTTCCGGATCGGGTATGTTCGACCAGCATTTCGACGGATCGGGCTGGGTGGTGGCAACGGGCGGCAGCGATGCCCGCGCGCTGCCGACCGTCACCAGCGCGCTGCAATCGACTGCCGGCCAGGCGCTGAGCCTGTTCAACAATCCGATGGTGCTGATTGCCGGCGCGGTGATCGCATTGGCGTATTTCCGGAGCCGGGCGTGAAGATCGAGATCGTTCCAGAAGAATGGACCGAGGCGCATGACGCGGAAATACTGACGGCATTCTCGGGCAACACGCTGCGCAAGACAGACACCAGCGGCGGCCTGCGGCCATCCACCGAGTACCTACGAAACGGCGCGTTCTGCCGGGTCTACCGTGACGGCGCGCCGGTCATGTGGTACGTGGCAATCGCCCACCCCTACCTTGACGCGATAGAGGTCGAGGTAGCGCTCGCCTATGGTCACGCTGATTGTGACCTAGTGGCAGAGGTGATGCCGCTAATCGAGTGGCAGTGCCGCGAGGCGGATTCCATCCGCGTCACGACGCGCAGGCGCGGCATGGTGCGCAAACTGCAACGCCTGGGCTACCGTAGCGACGCGGTACTGATGCGCAAGCGTATGGAGAAACAGCATGGGTAGTTTTTTTGGCGACGGCGTAAAGCGCGAGAGCAGTTCGTCAAACGTCAGCACGACAACGACATCGAACCAAAACTATGACCAACGGATGGTCAACGATGGCGGGTCAGTCGGCATCAACGGGTCAGGAAATACGGTGCTGGACAACGGCGCTGTGAAAATGGCGTTTGATTTTTCCAAGGGCAGTACCGAAAGCGCGTTCAAGTCAACTGCGGACGCGATGGGGCTGGTAAAGGACGGCTTGGACCTGACGTTTGCCCAACAGACGATCAACGGCAAGGGCTTTCTTGACGCCATGGGCAAGCTGCTGGACACCGCGCAGAGCGTCAATCAGACAGCCACGCAGAACGTCAAAGAGGCGTATAGCAACGTGCAGGAAATCGGAACGGGGCAGAAATTCCTTGTGGCGGGTGCACTCGCCATTGCAGGCATCGTGGCCGTATCGAAAATGAAGGGGTAAGCCGTGGGCGTGATCGCATCGGTACAGCAGTACGACCTGAATATCCCGGTGGGCGGTAGCCAGGCCATCGACGTGGCCGGGGACCGCGTGCAGTTCCTGTCGGCAACCGATCCATTTGCCGCAATCGAGGTCCGGCCCAACTTCGCGCAGGGCAACATCGTGCTCAAGCCGGGGCAGGGCATGCGCTTCTCGGAACAGGTACAGCGCTGGGTCGTGTTCAACAAGGGTAATGTGGCGCTGACCGGCATGCTGATGATCGGCACCGGGGATTTCTTCGACCAGCGCATTAGCGGTGAGGTGTCCGTGATCGACGGTAGCCGGGCGCGAACGCTGAGCGGGATGACGTTCATGGGGGCGCCCTGGTGCGCCGCGCTGGCGGGCAACTTCTCGCACGTGCAATTGTGGAACCCGGCAGGGAGCGGCAAGAACATCATTGTCGAGCAATTCAGCGTGGGCACGGCCAACGCGGGATCGATCGACGTAGGCATGAATCAGACGGCCTTTACTACGCTGATTGGATCGGCGCGCAGCAAGCTGTCCAACGGTGCGGCGGGTGTCGCAGAACTGCGTCGGCAGCAGACGGTGGGCAAGGCATCCTTAGTGGGGGCGGGGGTGGCATCGCTGTGGGTGGCTGCCAGTACCACGACGCCGCCGATCAAGTTCAGCGAGCCGCTCATTCTCGCGCCGGGTTATGGCCTGCTCGCGGTGCAAAACACCGTGCCGGGTGACTGTGCGATGAACATCGAATTTTTCGAGGAAAACGCCTGATGGACCGCAACGCCTTCGCGCTGCTGATGGTGGGCGCGGTGGCCTATGTGGTGTGGCGCGCGCAGGATGACGCCGCGGCAGTGGCAGCGCAGACCGGCGAGGACTACAGCGCCATGGATGCGCTGGCTTCGACGGTCGATGAATGGACAGGAGTGGTAACAGACATGGTAAATCGCGGGCCAGTGGCCGATATGCAACCCAGCGCCGATGTGCTGGCATCGCTTAAGCAGAGCGAGTCGCTGAGACTGACGCGCTATAACCTGGGCGATGGCGGATACACCATTGGATATGGGCATTTCGGCTCGTTGGCATCGATCCCGGAGAGCATCACGCGCGACCAGGCCGAGGCCATGTTTGCCGATGACGTGGAAAGCCGCGCTGCCAAGTGGGTGCGGCTCTATGTCAAGGTGCCGCTGTCGCAAAACGAGTTCGACGCGCTGGTGCATATCGCCTACAACATGTCGCCGCGCAGTTTCAAGAAATTCGCGGACCAGGTGAACGCCGGAAACGGCATCGACGGCATGGCGCAACAGTCGATAGGCTGGGTGCCGGCCAATCTGCAAAACGGAATCACGAACCGCCGCAACCTGGAAGTGGCGATGTTCAACAGGGGAATTTATGGCTAAGGCAGGAGCAGGGGGCGGCGGTCCCGATCTGATGATCATTGCGGCAGTGGGCGCGATGGCGCTGTTTGCACTGCGCTCCACCAAGGCGCGCGCCGCGGTGCCGGGCACGGCAGTATCGCAGCTGCGGCCCGACTACACCGCGCAGCGAAACATCGCCTACACGCAGGCCGGTCTTGGGCTGGCTGGCATGATTTCCGGCATGTTCGGCGCGGGCTCGCCGGATGCCGTCATTCAGGGCGGCCAGGTGTCGGGGCAATGGTTCGGCGGCGGCACGTCTGCCGCGCTGGATTACAACAACCTCAATGGCTATATCGGCCAGTTGGGCATTGACGCAACTAACGGCTATACGCCGGCTGAGTTCGGCAGCCTGAACGGCGCATATACCTACGGCGCCGGGGTGGAATCGCCCAATCTGACCGATCTCATGGGATGGGCGCGCTGACATGAAAGACACTACCGCCAAGCTGCTGCTGGCTGCCGGCGCCGTGCTGGCGCTCGCCTACGTCGTAAAAAAAAAC
>NZ_JBXASU010000040.1:0-67815 GCF_058809705.1 Cupriavidus sp. MPR-AND1C
CGCCTGTGGCGCGACGCCAAGCTCTACGAGATCGGCGCCGGCACCTCGGAAATCCGCCGCATGCTGATCGGGCGCGAACTCTACGCCGAAACGGCCTGAGTATCCAGCCGACGCCCCCGCGCCCACAGCACAAGCCACAAGAACAAAGACCCGAGATCCGACACCTTATGCCCACGCTCGAAACCAAACTCAATGCGCGCTCGGAATCCTTCCGCGCCAATGCCGACGCCATGCAGGCGCTGGTCGTCGACCTCAAGGCAAAGATCGCCAGGCTGGCGCAAGGCGGCGGCGACGAAGCCCGCGCCAAGCACCTTGGGCGCGGCAAGCTGCTGCCGCGCGAGCGTGTGCAACAACTGCTGGATCCGGGCACACCGTTCCTGGAACTGTCGCAGCTCGCCGCCTACGACATGTACGACAATGCCGCGCCCGGCGCAGGCATCATCACCGGCATCGGCAGCGTGGCCGGGCAGGAATGCGTGATCGTCTGCAACGACGCGACCGTCAAGGGCGGCACCTACTACCCGCTCACTGTGCGCAAGCACCTGCGCGCGCAAGAGATCGCCGAGCAGAACAACCTCCCCTGCATCTACCTGGTGGACTCGGGCGGCGCCAACCTGCCTAACCAGGATGACGTGTTCCCGGACCGCGACCACTTTGGCCGGATCTTCTACAACCAGGCCAACCTGTCCAAGCAAGGCATTCCGCAGATCGCGGTGGTGATGGGTTCGTGCACGGCCGGCGGCGCCTATGTGCCGGCCATGAGCGATGAGTCGATCATCGTCAAGAACCAGGGCACCATCTTCCTGGGCGGCCCGCCGCTGGTGAAGGCCGCCACTGGCGAGGAAGTCACCGCCGAAGACCTGGGCGGCGCCGATGTGCACACGCGCCTGTCGGGCGTGGCCGATTACTTTGCGCAGAACGACGCGCACGCGCTGTCGCTGGCGCGCAATATCGTGCAGCACCTGAACCGCCGCAAGCCGGACCAGATCCGCCTGCACGAGCCGCTGCCCCCGCGCTATCCGGTGGAGGAGCTGTACGGCGTGATCCCTACCGACACGCGCAAGCCCTATGACGTGCGCGAGGTCATTGCGCGCATCGTGGACGACTCGGACTTCGACGAGTTCAAGGCGCGCTACGGCACCACGCTGGTGTGCGGCTTTGCGCGGATCTGGGGCTATCCTGTGGGCATCATCGCCAACAACGGCATCCTGTTCTCGGAGTCGGCGCTCAAGGGCGCGCACTTTATCGAACTGTGCTGCCAGCGCAAGATCCCGCTGGTGTTCCTGCAGAACATCACCGGCTTCATGGTGGGGCGCAAGTACGAGAACGAAGGCATTGCCCGCAACGGCGCCAAGATGGTGACGGCGGTGGCGACCGCGCAGGTACCCAAGTTCACGGTGATCATCGGCGGCTCGTTTGGCGCGGGCAACTACGGCATGTGCGGGCGCGCTTACTCGCCGCGCTTCCTGTGGATGTGGCCGAACGCACGGATCTCGGTGATGGGCGGCGAGCAGGCGGCCAGCGTGCTGGCCACCGTGCGCCGCGACGGCATCGAGGCCAAGGGCGGCAGCTGGAGCGCAGAGGACGAGGACAAGTTCAAGCAACCGATCCGCGACCAGTACGAGCACCAGGGCCACCCCTACTACGCCAGCGCGCGGCTGTGGGACGACGGCGTGATCGATCCCGCGCAAACCCGCACGGTGCTGGGCCTGGGCCTGTCGGCGAGCCTCAACGCGCCCATCGGCGAGATGAAGTTCGGCGTGTTCCGCATGTGATGGCAAGCGCCCCGGATAACAGATCGCACCGCACCGTACAGGACACCAACATGGAATTCACCACGCTTACCGTCACGACCGCGCAGCACGTGGCCACCGTCACGCTGAACCGGCCGGACGTGCGCAACGCCTTCAACGAAACCGTGATCGCTGAGCTCACCGGTGCGTTCCGCGCACTCGGCAGCGAACCCACGGTGCGCGCCATCGTGCTGGCGGGCAATGGCCCGGCCTTCTGCGCCGGCGCCGACCTGAACTGGATGAAGAAGATGGCCGGCTACTCGCATGACGAGAACCGGTCCGACGCGCTCACGCTGGCGCAGATGCTGCACACCATCTGGGCCTGCCCCAAGCCGGTGATCGCGCGCATCCACGGCGACACCTATGCGGGCGGCGTGGGCCTGGTTGCCGCCTGCGACATCGCCGTGGCCGCGCAGACGGTGAATTTCTGCCTCTCGGAGGCACGCCTGGGCTTGCTGCCCGCCACCATCAGCCCCTATGTGATCCGCGCCATGGGCGAGCAGGCGGCGCGGCGCTACTTCATCACGGCCGAGCGCTTCGGTGCGGCCGAAGCGCTGCGGCTGGGCTTTGTGCATGAGATGGTGCCGGGCGACATGCTGGATGCCAAGGTGAGCGAGATCGCCGCCGCGCTGGTGGCCAACAGCCCCAATGCCGTGCGCGAGAGCAAGCGGCTGGTGCAGGAAGTGTCCGGCCGCGCCATCGACGATGCGCTGCTGGCCGACACCGCAGAGCGCATTGCCGCGATCCGCGCGTCGGACGAAGGCCGCGAAGGGGTGCGCTCCTTCCTGGAGAAGCGCTCGCCGTCCTGGCGTCCTGCCTGAGCCAGGGTACCCAGCCAATCATGCGCATCCGCCGCGCGGCCACCGCAGCCGCGCCGCCAGAACCAGAAAACGAGGAACAGTCATGTTCAACAAGATCCTGATCGCCAATCGCGGCGAAATCGCCTGCCGCGTGGCAGCCACCTGCCGCCGCCTCGGCATCCGCACGGTAGCCGTCTACTCCGACGCCGACGCCGACGCGCGCCACGTGGCGCTATGCGACGAGGCCGTGCATATCGGCGGCGCGCCGGCGCGCGACAGCTACCTGCGCGGCGACCACATCATCGAGTTGGCCAAGGCCACCGGCGCGCAGGCCATCCATCCCGGCTACGGCTTCCTCTCCGAGAACGACGGCTTTGCCGAGGCTTGCGCCGAAGCCGGCCTCGTCTTCATCGGCCCGCCGGCATCCAGCATCCGCGCCATGGGCAGCAAGAGCGCGGCCAAGCGCCTGATGGAGGCGGCCGCGGTGCCGCTGGTGCCCGGCTACCACGGCGAGGATCAGGAGCCGGCCCTGCTGCGCCGCGAAGCCGACCGCATCGGCTACCCCGTACTGCTCAAGGCCAGCGCCGGCGGCGGCGGCAAGGGCATGCGCGTGGTGGAAGCCAGCGAAGGCTTCGAAGCCGCGCTGGCGTCCGTGCAACGCGAGGCCAGTGCCAGCTTCGGCGACGACCGCGTGCTGGTCGAGAAATACCTGACCCGCCCCCGCCACATCGAGATCCAGGTCTTTGCCGATACGCACGGCAACTGCGTCTACCTGTTCGAGCGCGACTGCTCCGTGCAGCGCCGCCACCAGAAGGTGCTGGAAGAAGCGCCGGCCCCCGGCATGAGCGAGGAACGCCGGCGCGCGATGGGCGAAGCCGCCGTGGCCGCCGCGCAGGCGGTGGGCTACGTGGGCGCGGGTACGGTGGAATTCATCGCCAACCAGGACGGCTCGTTCTACTTCATGGAGATGAACACCCGCCTGCAGGTGGAGCACCCGGTGACCGAGATGATCACCGGGCAGGACCTGGTGGAGTGGCAGCTGCGCGTGGCTGCGGGCGAGCCGCTGCCGCTCAGGCAAGATCAGCTTCAAATCCACGGCCACGCACTGGAAGCCCGCGTCTACGCCGAAAACCCCGACAAGGGCTTCCTGCCCTCCACCGGCACGCTGCGTTACCTGCGCACACCGGCAGCTGTCACGTTCGCGCTGGGCCAGGACGGCAACGGCCCGGCCGGCGTGCGCATCGACTCCGGCGTGCGCGAGGGCGACACCATCAGCCCGTACTACGACCCCATGATCGCCAAGCTGATCGTGTGGGGCCGCGACCGCGAGGAGGCATTGGCGCGCATGGCGCAGGCGCTGGCCGAGTATCACGTGGTGGGCCTGTCGACCAATATCGCCTTCCTGCAGCGGCTGGTGACCTCGCAGGCGTTCCGCACGGCGGATCTCGACACCGGCCTGATCGAGCGCAACCAGGCGGCACTATTCCCCCCGCCCGCAATGGTGGGCACCGAAATCATCGCGCTGGCGGTAGCGGCGCTGGTGGATGCGGATACCCGCGCGCGCCGCGTGGACCCGGCCGACGCGCATTCGCCCTGGCAGAACGCCGGCGCATGGCGCCTGAACGCAGACGCCACCAGCCAGTTCCGCCTGCGCACCGGCGAAGGCGAAACGCTGGCCAGCCTGCGCAGCGATGGCGGCAAGCAATGGCTGACGGTAGGCGAGCAAACCCTGCCCTTGCGCGCCACCAGCCTGGCCGGCAGCCATGCGCTGGACCTGGGCGAGCGCACCGTCAAGGGCAGCACCTATATCGAAGGCGACGCGCTCTACGTGTTCAGCGGCAAGCAGCAAACCCGGCTGGAAGTCATCGACCCGCTGGCCCATGCGGGCAGCGCCGATGCCGAGGGCGGCAAGCTGGTGGCACCGATGCCGGGCCGCATCATCGCGGTGATGGTCAAGGCCGGCACGGTCATTGGCAAGGGCGATCCGCTGATCGTGATGGAAGCCATGAAAATGGAGCACACCCTGACCGCGCCGGCCGACGGCGTGGTGCAGGAGGTGCTTTACGGTATCGGCGACCAGGTGCAGGATGGGGCGCAGCTGGTCACGCTGGAAGATGTGGCGGCGTGATTTTTTGGAGGGCTGCTTGTTGCCCCGCGTCAGCGGGACAACAAGCAGAAAGATCGTACCCAGACCTATCTCCCTGACCACGCGGATCGCCGGCCGCTCCGGCTCCGCCCTATCCCCGCCGCAAACCCTCGACAGGATCCGACTCAAAGGCCGCCCATAGCGCATCGCGCCGTTGCAGCGCCTTGATGACGGCTGGCTGGCGCAATTGCGCGACCGCCGAGACCAGCGCATTGCACAGGAAGAAGGCCGCCGTATAAGAGTCGAAAGGCGACGCATTGGCCGTGCGCACCAACAGATGGTGATCCGACAGCGGCACCAGTGGCGCGGCCGGACTGTCGCAGATCGCGACCACGCGCGCACCGCGTTCGCGGAAGGCGCGCGCGATGCTCACCGGTGCGCTGGAATACCGCCGGATACTGAAAGTCAGCAGCACATCCTCCGGCTCCACCCACAGCATGGCATCCGTGGCCGTCACCGCGCCCGCGCCCAGTTCCTGGACCTGTGGCCGGCACATATTCAGATGCAGCGCCAGCCATGCGCCCACGGGCGCACTGTTTTTCTGCGCCAGCACGAACAGCCGCCCGCGCGGCTCTGCCAGCAGGCGCGCGATCGCCTCGAAGGCGGCCATGTCCAGCCCTTCGTGGGTGGCCGCCAGGTTGTGCTGGTCGTGCAGCAGCGCGTCGTCCACGCAGGCGCGCAGGGTGCGCTTGCCACCGATCGTGGCCGGCGCGCGCTGGCCGGCAGTGGGCAGGAGCGCCGTCACGCTGGCCCGTGCCTCGCGCTGGGCATCGCCATAGCTGGCATAGCCCAGCTTGGCGAACAGCCGCACCACCGTGGAAGCGCTCGTGCCGTGCTGGGCAGCCAGCGCGGTGGCCGATTCCAGCAGCGCATGCGGATAGTCGCGGCCCAGCGCATCGGCCAAGGTGCGCTCGCGGGCGGTCAGCGTGGCCGCCTCGCGCGCCAGGCGCTCGAGCAAGGTAGCGTCACGCGAGGGAGTCTCCTGAGCCTGTTTCATGGTGTTGACACGTTGCAATGCGTATTGCATGATCATATCACTTTTGCAATACACGATTCACTCCCACACGAAGCAAGGAGCAAGCGGTATATGGCGGACCACGCAGCTATGGCGGACCACGCAGCGGAAAGCGACATGCATGCCCAGGCGGCAAGCGGGGTGATCGATTGGCTGGGCGGCCAGCAGGCTGAAATGCAGGCGCTCCTGCAGCGCATCGTCGACATCGACAGCGGCAGCCGGCAGGAAGCCGGCGTGACGGCCGTGGCGCAGGTCCTGCGCGCGCACCTGGAGGCCGCCGGCATTGCGGTCACGCTGCATGCCGTGCCCGGCTTTGGCGTGTGCCTGGATGCGCTGGTGCCCGGTGCCGGCGATGGCGATGGCGCGCCAGTCCTGCTGATGGGCCATATGGACACCGTGTTCCCCGCCGGCACGGCCGCACGCCGCCCCTTCCGCGTGGAGGATGGGCTTGCCTACGGGCCCGGCGTGGCCGACATGAAATCCGGCCTGGTCATGAATGTGTTCGTGGCCGAGGCCCTGGCGCGCTGCGGCGGCAACGCCTTGCCGGTGCGCCTGTTCTTTTCCTGTGACGAGGAGATCGGCTCCGGCGCCACCCGCGAACGGATCATGGACGTGGCGCGCGGCGCGCGCGCCGTGTTCAACGCCGAGCCCGGCCGCGTCAGCGGCAACCTGGTCACAGGGCGCAAGGGGTCGATGGTGGTGGAGTTCGAGGTGGAGGGCGTGGCCGCGCACGCCGGGGTCAACCATGCCCAGGGCGCCAGCGCCATCGATGCGCTTGCACGCAAGATCCTGGCGCTGCATGCGCTGACCGACGCCGAGCAGGGCATCACCACCAATGTGGGCTGTGTGAAGGGCGGCATCGTGCCCAATATGGTGGCGCCACTGGCGCAGGCCGAGCTCGACGTGCGCTTTACCGCCGACACGGACATCGAAGCGCTGGTCGAGCAGGTGCGCGCGATCATCGAGGCCGAATCGCTGCCGCGCACCAAGGGCCGGATCACCGAGATGCGCCGCACCCGGCCGATGACCCAGACGCCCGCGGACCTGCTGGCGCTGTACCAGCGCGGCGCGCTGCACCTGGGCTTCTCGGTAGACGGCGAATTCACCGGCGGTGCAGCCGATAGCGGGCTCACGTCCTCGGTGGGCACGCCCACGCTGTGCGGCACCGGCCCGGTGGGCGGCCATGCGCACACCGTGCGCGAGTACTCCGAGCTTGCCACGTTCGTGCCGCGCGCGCAGGCGGTGGCGCTGGCCATCCTCGCACTGCGCTGAGCCAGGGCACTGCCCCCGCACCCGATTTTTAACGACTGTCACCACACTGCCATGCCGAACGTGCCATTCTCCCGCCGCCATTTCCTCCGCACCGGCCTCAGCGTAGCCGCGCTAGCGTGTGCCGCGCCGCTGGCCGCGCAAGCGCAAGCACAGGGCGCCTATCCCTCGCGCCCCATCACGCTGGTGGTGCCCTTCCCGCCCGGTGGTTCGGTGGACATCATGGCCCGCCAGTACTCGGAGCCGCTGTCGCGCATCCTCGGCGTGCCGGTGGTCGTCGACAACCGCCCGGGCGCGGGCGGCTCGGTCGCCACGCAATCGGTGGCGCGCAGCAAGCCCGATGGCTATACGCTGGTGGTGTCCTCCCAGAGCAGCCACCTGGCCAACCCGCTGACCCAGCCAAAGCTGGGCTATGACCCGATCAAGGATTTCGAGAACATCGCCATCCTGGGCCGCCAGCCCAACGCCCTGGTGGTGCATTCAAGCCTGCCGGTGCGCACGTTCGCGGAGTTCCTCGCTTACGCGAAGAAGAACCCGGGCAAGCTCGACTACGGCAGCGGCGGCGTTGGCAGCATGGGCCAGCTGAATGTGGAAATGCTAAAGGCCAGCACCGGCATCTACGCCACGCACATCCCCTATCGTGGCGGCACGCACCTGATCACGGCCGTGCTGAGCAATGAGGTCCAGTTCATCCTCGACAACCTGGTCATCATGCTGCCCTACATCAAGGAAGGAAAGGTGCGTGCGCTGGCGGTGGCATCCGAGCAGCGCCTGCCGCAGTTGCCCGACGTGCCGACCATGGCCGAGCTGGGCTATCCGCAGCTCAACCTGAGTTCCTGGACGGGCATTGCCGCGCCTGCCGGCACGCCCGAGCCGGTGGTGCAGAAGCTCTACCAGGCAGTGCGCCAGGCCGCCAGCGACCCCGCCATGCAGACGGCGCTGCGCGCGCGCGGCGTGTTCCCGCCCGAGGAGATGGCACCGGCCGCCTTCGAACGCATGATGGCCGACCGGATGGTGCGTTACGGCGAAGTGGTCCGCAAGGCCAAGATTTCCGCGGATTGAGGGCGCGGGATTGAGCGCGCGGCACTAGAGCAGGGCTAAGGCTTGGCAGTGGCCGCCCCGCCCTTGCCTTCCATGCCGCCCGTTGCAGCCGCTCCGCCCGCGCGCAGCATGTCGATGACGAGCTGCATGGCGGGCGTGGGCGGGCGGCTCTTGCGCAGCACCAGCCCGTAAGGCGCAAGCCGGCCATGCAAGGCTACCGGCAGCGTGGCGATCATGTTCAGGTCCTCGTAGTAGCGGGCCACCGAGGTGGGCAGCACGGCGAGCATGTCGGACTCGCGCAGCACGGACAGCGTGGTGAGGATCGACGAGGTCTCCACCGTGCTCACCGGCGGCGGCACGCGATTCTCGCGAAAGGTCTGGTCGATGATCTGGCGCATCGGGCTGGGGTGCGGCTGGATGATCCACGCGTACTCCGTCAGCGCGGCCAGCTTCAGCTTGCCGCGCTCCGCCGCCGGATGCCCCACGCGGGTGACGATCGACAGCGCCTCCTCCCCCAGCGTCTCGAACGACAACTCCTCCGATGGCCAGCCATCGGGGATGCGGCCCAGCACGATATCGATCTGGTCCTGCTGCAGCGCGTGCACCAGCACGTCGCTGGTATCGATCTGCACGATGATGTGCAAGCGCGGATGCGCCTGCTTGAGCTTGACGATCACGTGGGTGAGCAGGTCCGGCGCCGGCGCCATCACCGCGCCCACGCGCACCTTGCCCACATCGCCGGCCTGGATGGCGACAAGCTCCTCGCGCAGTTCATCCATGTCGGCAAAGACCACCCGCGCGTAACGCATCACCGCCTTGCCCGATACCGTCGGGTCCAGCCCGCGCGCGTGGCGTGTAAAGAGCGATACGCCGAGCACGTCTTCCAGTTCCTGCAGGGACTTGGTAGCGGCAGGCTGGGTCAGGGCCAGCCCTTCAGCCGCCTGGCGCAGCGAGGGCGACTCCGAGAGCGCCAGCATCAGTTGCAGGTGCCGCATGCGAAGGCGCTTGCGGATGGATGCGCTGGATGGGATCGATGGGACCGATGGAATGCTCACCGCGATAATCTCCGAGAATAGGCGGGTCGTGATTTCCGCTATCTTGCTTATCGCGAATTCTCGCACAGCACGGGTGGCAACAAGCATGAGGCCGCGTCAGGCGGTTGCCGCACTTCCTGCCCGCGGCGGCACCTGCCCAAGCCCCTATTCCTGGCGATTTCGCCTCATTTCGACGCATTTAGCCCCACATTCCAGGCTTGCGAAGGGGTTTTCGGGCATACTGGCCGATTCCCTCCTATTGCGAAGCCGGCGTTCTGGCTTCCCCCCTCGATGCCCGGCTACCAAACCAAGCAAGAGAGCATCGCCGTGACCGGCGCCGCCGACCTGGTCATTCGCTCCTTGCTGGACAAGCAGCAGTACTCCGACCCCCTCGGCGAAGCCGAACGCATGGGCATTTCTTCCGCCATGTGGCCGCTGTTCGGGCTGCTGTGGCCATCCGGTGCGCACCTGGCCGCGCGCATGGCGCTGCGGCCGGTGGACCCCACCGAGCGGGTGCTGGAAATCGGCTGCGGGCTGGGGCTGGCCAGCCTGGTGGGGCACCGCAGGGGTGCCGACGTGACCGCCAGCGACTGCCATCCGATGGCCGCCGCCTTCCTCGCGGAGAACGTACGCCTGAATGGCCTCGCGCCAATGAAGTACCGGCACGGGCACTGGAGCGCCGCGGAGCACGAGCAGGATGCCCCTGCTGGCGCCGGCTCCTTCCCCGCCGCCGATGTCCGCGGCCATTTCGACCTGATCATCGGCAGCGACCTGCTCTACGAGCGCGATGCCAATGCCAACCTCGCCCACTTTATCGGGCGCCATGCCAGCCCCACGGTCGAGATCTGGATCATTGATCCCGACCGCGGCAACCGGCCCGCCTTCAACCGGCAGATGGCCGAGCAGGGTTTCGCGATGCGCGAGGAAAAGCTCGACCGCGTGGCCACGGCCGGCATCGATGCCTACAAGGGCCGCCTGCTGGTCTACCGCTGGGCAGCGCCGATGCCGCCCGCGCCGCTGCTGGAAGCAGCACACGTCGCAACCGTCGCCCTACACTAGCTTCAACGCCTCGGCGGGCACGTCGCACACCAGCATGTGCCCCGGCGCATGGGTGATGCACAGCGGCGGACGCGCCATCATGGCCGCCGCCTGCGGCGTGACTCCGCACCCCCAGAACACCGGAATCTCCCCGGCCAGGATCGCGGTCGGCTCGCCTTCGTCCGGGCGGCCGATGTCCGCGATGCCGATCGCCGCGGGGTCGCCCATATGAACCGGCGCTCCGTGCGCCCCCGGCAACCGGGCGCACACGGCCGAGGCGATGGCCGCCTCGGCCGGCGTGTAAGGCCGCATCGACACCACCATCGGCCCATGGAAGGCGCCGACGCGCGTGGTCTGGATGCTGGTGCGGTACATCGGCACGATCTTGCCTTCGTCCACGTGCCGCACGCGCAAGCCGGCGCGCTCCAGCGCGTCCTCGAACGACAGCGAGCAGCCCAGCACGAAGCCCACGAAATCGTCCTGCCAGAGCGCGCCGATATCGTCGCGCTCCTCCACCAGTTCGCCATGGCGCCACACGCGGTAGCGCGGCACGTCGGTGCGCAGGTCAATATCGCCGCCGAGCATCGGCACCGCCGGGCTGCCTGCTTCGGTCATGCCGATCAGCGGGCATGGCACCGGGTTGGCCCGGCAGTACCCGAGGAAATCCCCGGCCCAGGCCTTGGGCAGGATCATCAGGTTGCCCTGCCCATGGCCGGGCGCCATGCCGCTGGTATTGCCGTTGTACCGGCCACTGCGGATGCCGGCGCGGGCGCCGGCCGGCGTGGCAGCCCAGCCAGGCGCAAGCCCGGCCGCGGCGTGGATAGCTGCTTCCATCTCCATGCTCCGGTTGCGTGCCGTCATCAGTCGAGGGCCTGGCGGGCGGTTTCCTTCACGCCCAGCAGCGCCAGCAGGCTGACTGCCGCGCCACCCATGAGCAGGTAGGCCGGGCTGAGCAGGTTGCCGGTGCTGCCGATCAGCGCGGTGGCCACATATGGCGTAAGCCCGCCGCCGAGGATGGCGCCGATGTTGAAGCTGAACGCCATGCCGGTGTAGCGCACGCGGGTCGGGAACTGCTCGGCATAGGTCGGGTAGCCGACGGACTGCACGATGGGCATGGGCAGCGCCACCACCATCATGGCGAGCAAGGCCAGACCGATGCTGTGGTTGTCCATCAGCATCATCATCGGCAATACCAGCACCATGTAGGCGCAAAAGCCGATGGCAAGCACCTTGCGCCGGCCGAGCCGGTCGGACAGCCCGCCCCACAGCGGCATCAGCATGGCCATGGTCAGGCTGACGAACGCCATGATCCAGTACACCGTTGCCTTGTCGTACTTGAGATAGGTGGTCATGTAGATGTTCATGAACACCAGCCCCACCCAGTAGCCCACGTTCTGGCCAAAGGACAGCAGCACCACTTTGACCACGGCGGGCATGTGCGCGGTGAAGACCTCCCTGAGCGGCGCCTTGGGCGGCTCGCTGTGTTCCTGGAACTGCTTGAAGGCCACGGACTCTTCCACGCGCTTGCGCACCATCGACGAGATCACCACCATCGGGATCGCCATCAGGAACGGAATGCGCCAGCCCCACGCCTGCATCTGCGCCGGTTCCAGCAAGCCGGTGGTGATGCCGCACACGGTCGCGGCCAGCGCGCCGCCCACGGCCACGCCCACCGGCGTGAAGGCGCCGTAGAAGCCGCGCTTGCCCTTGGGCGCCGATTCGGCGACATAGGCGGCCGCGCCGGTGACTTCGCCGCCGGCGAAGAAGCCCTGCGCAAGGCGGATGGCCAACAGCAGCAGCGGCGCGACGATGCCCGCGCTGGCCGCCACCGGCAGCAGGCCGATGATGCCGGTGGCAATGCCCATGCCAATCACGGTGACCAGCAGCACGGCACGGCGGCCAACGCGGTCGCCCAGGCGACCAAGCACGATGCCGCCGATCGGGCGCATCAGGAAGGCGCTGCCGAACACGGCCAGGATGGCCAGCAGCGAAGCCGTGGCGCTGTCGCTAGGGAAGAACAGCGGGCCAATGGTAGAGGCCATATAGCCGTACACGCCGAACTCGTAATACTCGATGGCGGTACCGGCTGCGGCGGCCATGGCGGCTTTGCGGGCAACGGCATTGCCGGTTGCCGGCACCGTGGCAGGGGTGGACGCCGGCGCCGTGTCGGGCATCGGCAGGGATGAGGTGGGGGCGTTGGACATATTGTCAGTTTCCAGGATGCTACGGGGTAGAAAATCCAGTCCAGGCGTGGTGAAACCCCTGGATGAACCAGCGCTGAAGCACGAATACGTGCCGCGATGGCCGTCCTGTGCCTGGAACTTACTGGCGCACAGGGCGGGCTCGCGTCTTGTTTTTATTTCCGGAGAGCTAACCACCTGCCGGGAATCGCGGGCCTTTAAAAGCCGCCGGGATTCATGCCTCATCGATTACACCGGATACTTTGCAACAAGCATGCCAGCGGCTATTTCGTTAAAAACACGGAATTCCGGGCGTTACGATTCCTGACTAAAAAAAGCCATCTGACTCGGGGATTCAGTGCGCCCCGCCGCACCACAGCAATGAACCTTTCGTCCCGCCTGGGGCATGGAACGCACCGAAACCGGTATCGTTCACAGCCAGCTGGTGATTAACCTCCCAGCCCACGGGATCGTTGAGAAAAAGCCAGGCCGTGCGGCCCGGCCGACGCCACAAGATCAATGTCAGCGGCGAATTTACAGCTTTATCAATAGCGCGATTTCAAGCGACAGGAATAAAAATTCCCAATACCTGCCCTTCTTCCACCACTTCACCTTCTGCCACGCAATACGATTCGATATAACCAGCCGATCCGGCCTCAAGCGGTATTTCCATTTTCATGGATTCGATAATCAGCAGCGTGGCATCCTTTACCTGCATTTCGCCGGGCTGCGCCACGAGCTTCCAGAGGGTGCCGGCGGTGTCCGCCACGATGGATATGGGGGATTTTGTCTGGGGCATATTCTGTTTGTCCGTTGCTATCGTGATTGCGGTGCACGCACCGTGATACCTTCCGCCTCCAGCGCGGCGCGGATGCGGCGCGCAAACCCAGCCGCGCCCGGCTGGTCGCCATGGATGCAGAGCGTGTCCGCCCGGACCGGCACGTCCACACCGCCGAGCGAGCGCACCACACCGTCGCGCACCATGCGCAATACCTGCGCGATGGAAACCTCCACGTCGGTGATCATGGCGGCGGGATGGCTGCGCGGGGTCAGCGAGCCATCGTCCTGATACGTGCGGTCGGCAAAGACTTCCTGCGCCACCGCGAGCCCGGCCTCGCGCGCGGCCGTGACCAGCGCGGAGCCGGCTAGGCCGTAGAACACCAGCGACGGATCCACATCGCGCACCGCATCGCACAGCGCGCGCGCCACGGCGCCATCGCGCGCGGCCTGGTTGTACAGCGCGCCGTGCGGCTTCACATGCGCGAGCCGGCTGCCGGCCGCGGCGGCAAACGCCCGCAGTGCGCCAACTTGGCAGACCGTGATGTTGTAGATCTCCTCGCGGCCGAGCTGCATGGCGCGCCGTCCAAAGCCCTGCAAATCCGGAAAGCCCGGATGCGCGCCGAGCGAGACGCCGAGCGCACTGGCGGCGCGCACGGTGGCTGCCATGGTCTGCGCATCGCCCGCGTGAAAACCGCAGGCGATGTTGGCGGAGGTGACATGCGGCAGCACGGCCGCATCGTCGCCAAGGCGGTAGATGCCAAAGCTCTCGCCCATATCGCTGTTGAAATCGATCTCAGCCATGCGCGTGCTCCCCTGCCGTTGCCGTATCCATGGCGTCGAATACCGCGTCCTGCAGCATGGCAAGGCGTTGGGCTTCGCGCAGATCGATCAAGGCAAAGCGCACCGTCTCGCCCGGCATCTTTTGCGCCAGGCGCGGCAGGTCCACCGCGCACACATGGGCAATCTTGGGATATCCACCGGTGGTCTGGCGGTCCGCCATGAGCACAATGGGCTGGCCGTCGGGCGGCACCTGGATCGTGCCGAAGGCCACGGCCTCGGACAGCATCTCGGCAGGCGCAGCCAGCGCGAGCGGCGAGCCTTCCAGGCGATAACCCATGCGGTCCGATTGCGCGCCGATGCGAAACGGCTCGCTGACAAGCGCATGCCTGGCGGCGTCGGAGAAGCACGCCCATTCGCGCCCGGCGACGATGCGCACAGGCTGATCGGGCGCGGTGAGGACATCGGCTGGAAACGCTGGAAACGCCGGAGAACCGGCATCGCCAACCGGTGCGGCTACGCCGCCACGCAAGGCAATGCGATCGCCCTTGCGCAACGGCTTGCCGGCCGCGCCGCCATAGCCGCCGCGCACAAAGGTGCTGCAACTGCCCATGACCGGCGTCAACGCAAAGCCGCCCTGCACCGCAAGGTAAGCGCGCAAGCCGCTGCGCCGCTTGCCGAAGGCCAGCACCGCGCCTGCGGCGACGGGCGCCGGGCGGTTCATCGGCACGGGCGCGCCGTCGAGCGTGGCATCCAGATCCGCGCCGCACACGGCGATCACGGCCGGCACATGGAACCGCAGCGTGGGGCCCATCAGCGTGATCTCCAGCGTGGCTTGCGCGGCGGCGTTGCCGGCCAGCGCGTTGGCCAGCCGGTGGGCGCGCTCGTCCATGGCGCCATTGGCCGGCACGCCGAGTTGCTGGTAGCCGTTGCGGCCGAGATCCTGGAAGGTGCTCAACGCACCGGGCTTGATGACTTCGATGCTCATGGCTGCACGCCTCCTCCCGCCTGCATGGATTCGAATACGTCGGAAGAGATCGGCACGAAGCGCACACGATCGCCGGCGGCCAGCAGGCACGGCGACGCGCGATGCGGGTCAAACAGTGCCACGGGCGTACGCCCGATCAGGTTCCAGCCGCCCGGCAAGGTCATGGGATAGATCACGGTCTGCCGATTGGCAAGGCCAATCGAGCCCGCCGCCACCGCGGTACGCGGCGTGCCGCGGCGCGGCGGCGAAAGGCGCGCGTCGAAGCGGCCCACATAGGGATGCCCCGGCGCGAAGCCCAGCATCAGCACATCGACCGGCTCGGCACTATGCAGCGCGATGACCTGCTCGGGCGACAGGCCACAGGTGGCTGCCACATCGTCCAGGTCGGGGCCGTGCTCGCCGCCATAGCAGACGGGTATATCAATCACCAGCGGCGCGCCCGCGCTTGACGAAAGACCTTCGCGCAGGCATTCGCCGATCATGGCCGAGAGCGCCTCGAACGGGGCGCTGGCACCCGTCGCGCGGGCCACGGCAATCGGCTGGTAGTGCACGCCCACGGTGGTCAGGGCGGGCACGATGTCGGTCACGCCGGGCAAGGCCGCGGCGGCGATCCGCACCGCTGCCGCGCAGGCTTGGCGGTTGAAGGCGATATCCGCCACCGTGCCGAACTCGACGATCAGGCAGCGATCGCCGGACGGCGCGATCCGCCAGGACGCTTGCGCGGCCGGTGCGGCATGTTGCGTGTCCTGCGCGATCATGCCCGCACCTCCACGGCGGATGGCGCGGGCACCGCCACCGGCGCGGCGGACTCGCCCACCAGCACCGCCAGCTCGCGTTCCACAAAACCGGTATCGACGCGGCCGGCACGGAAGTCCGCATGGTCCAGCACGCGGCCAAGGAACACGGCGTTGTGCCGGATGCCTTCGATCACGGTTGCACCGAGCGCCGCCTGCATGGTGGCGATGGCGGCATCGCGGTCGGTGCCATAGGCAATCAGCTTGGCGATCATCGGATCGTAGAACGGCGTAATGGTATCGCCCTCGCGCACGCCGGTGTCCACGCGCAGCCCGGCCATGCCCGCCGGAAGGCAAAAGCGCGCCAGCTTGCCCGGCGATGGCATGAAATGGCGCGCCGGGTTCTCGGCATAAAGCCGGCACTCGATGGCCGCGCCTGCCCGCCGGATATCATGCTGCGCGCTGGGTGCGAGCGTGCCGGCGGCGAGCCGGATCTGCGCCTGCACCAGGTCCCAGCCGGTGATGGCCTCGGTCACGCCATGTTCCACCTGGATACGCGTGTTCATCTCCAGGAAGAAGTACTCGCCACTGTCCGCGTCGAGGATGAACTCGACCGTGCCCGCGCCGCTGTAGCGCTGGTGCGCGGCCAGCGCCACCGCCGCCGCGCTCATGCTGGCCAACACGGCGGCCGGCAGATTGGGCGCCGGGCTTTCTTCAATGATCTTCTGGAAGCGGCGCTGCACCGAGCATTCGCGCTCGAACAGGTGCACCGCCGTGCCGTCACCGAAGCCAAACACCTGCACCTCGATATGCCGGGCGCGCGGCACGTAGCGCTCCAGGTAGATGCTGGCGTCGCCAAAGGCCTTCAGGGCCAGCGCCTGGGTGGACGCCACCGTGGCCGCCAGCGTGTCTGGCCCGTCGACGCGCTTCATGCCGATGCCGCCACCGCCGCCCGCGGCTTTGACCAGCACGGGATAGCCAACGCGCTGGGCTTCGGCGTGCAAGCGCGACAGGTCGTCGGGCAGGAAGCGGATGCTGCCGGGCAGCACCGGCACGCCGCACGCTGCGGCAATATCGCGGGCGCGGTTCTTGTCGCCCATGTTCTCGATCGACTCGACGCACGGGCCGATCCACCGCATGCCTTGCGCTTGCGCCGCACGGGCAAACGCGGTGTTTTCGGAGAGGAAGCCATAGCCCGGGTGCACGCCATCGGCGCCGTGCGCCGTGCCCGCGGCGAGGACCGCTTCCACATTCAGGTAGCTCTGCGCCGCCGGCGCGGGACCTACCGCGACGGCAATGTCGGCCATCTCGCAGTGCAACGCGCCGGCATCGGCGGCGGAATGCACGGCGATGGTTTCCATGCCGAGCGCCTGCGCGGCGCGGATGATGCGGCAGGCAATCTCGCCACGGTTGGCAACCAGGATTCTTCGCATATCGACTAACTCTTGCAGCTACTGCGTGGGGGCGATGCACGCGGGGCGGGCAAGCCCTGCCCCGCGTGCGGTGGCCGGCCTTGTGGCCGGTCTCACTCTGGTCTGACGCCGATCCGACGTGGATCCGACGCTGGTGTTACTTGGCGAACAGCGAAGCGATATTGGCAAAGGCCTTGAGCTCCAGCGCATTGCCCGACGGATCGAGGAAGAACATCGTGGCCTGCTCGCCTACCTCGCCCTTGAAGCGGATATGCGGCTCGATGATGAACGCCAGGTTGGCGGCCTTGAGCTTGTCGGCAGCGACATGCCACTGATCCATCGGCAGCACCACGCCAAAGTGGCGCACCGGCACGGCATCACCATCCACGGCGCTGGTGTGGCGGTGGCCCGCCTCTTCCGGCGCCAGGTGCGCCACGATCTGGTGGCCGTAGAAGTTGAAATCCACCCAGTCCGGCGCGCTGCGCCCTTCGGGGCAGCCCAGCAGGTCGCCGTAGAACTCGCGCGCGGCGGCGATGCTGTGGACGGGGAAGGCAAGGTGGAACGGGGCAAGGACGGGAGTGATTTCGCTCATGGCGCTTGGGGATCGATGTGTCGTGTGTGGGTCGGGTCTTGGCCCGCCGCCGGCAACGCCGGCCGGTGAACCAATGAGGAAGAGTCTAGGCATGGCAACCGATTAAAAAAAGCGATATATTTTTGACCTTAGCTACACGAAAATTGATGAAACGATCATGCTGCGCGAATTCAAGACCTTTATTGCCGTAGCCCGGCACGGCACCTTTGCCAGCGCGGGCGCGCGCATCGGGCTGACCCAGTCGGCTGTCAGCGCGCAGATCCACCGCCTCGAGCAAGAGCTTGGCTTCGCCCTGTTCGACCGCACGGGCCGCTCGGCACGCCTGAACGCCGCCGGCCGGGAAACCCTGGCGCTGGCGGAGGAACTGATGGCGCTCTACGCGCGCATCGGCGAGCACGGCGGCGCCACCGAGCGCAGTGGCATGGTGCGGGTGGGCTCGATCGCCTCAGCCCAGGTGTCGTACCTGATCGACGCCATGGCCGCCTTCCGCGCCGAGCTGCCAGGGTGCAGGATCCGCGTTGTGCCGGGCGTGTCCCTGAACCTGCTTGGCCAGGTGGATGCGGGCGAGATCGATATCGCGGTGATGATCCGGCCGCCCTTTGCGCTGCCGTCGGAGCTGGAGTGGCGCACGCTGGTGATGGAGCCGTTCGTGCTGCTGGCGCCGGCTGCCATGGCAGGCCAGGCATGGAGCGACGCGCTGGAATCCGCGCCCTTTATCCGCTATGACCGCAGCTCGTTCGGTGGCCGGCTGGTCGACCAGTTCCTGCGGCAGTCGCGGCTGGCGGTACAGGACGCCATCGAGCTGGACGAGTTGCAGGGCATCGTGCAACTGGTGGCGCGCGGCCTTGGCGTGGCGCTGATTCCGCAAACGGCGGCGCAAGGCCCTTGGCCCCACGGCGTGACTGCCCTGCCGCTTGGCGGCGATACCTTTCACCGCGAGATCGGCCTGGTGGAGCGGCCGCGCCATAGCCGCCAGCCGGTGGCAAGCCGGCTGGCCGAGTACATCAGCGAGGCGGCGTCGGGCCGCAAGGTGTAGGCCGGCGCACACCCTGCCCGCCGCCTTGCACGACGTCGCGACCCTCCAGCGCGCCCCGCGGCCGCCTGACACGCGAGGCGCAAGGTTGTCCCCTCGTCAGGGGGATATGGGTTGCACCCGCATCCCGGCGTAATCTCTGCTCATGATTGGCACGCTGAATCCATCCGACGCGACATGATGATGTCCCGCCCGGGTCATGCAGGCTTGCCATATAAAAACGGAGAGGTATCAGGGAATGCATAACGATAGCGACGCAAAGTCGCGTAGCGCCAGTAGCGCCAATCGGGTCAATGCGCGCAACGGCGGTGGATTCTCTATCAGGTTCATCCGGCCGCAAGTGCGTGAGATGGTGATGGAGGTATCCGCGCGCGTGTGCGTCGTCCTGCTGCTGAGCGTGTTCGCCTATAGCGCGTACGCGCAGTGGCGCCTGGCGCCCGAGCGCATCACCTTGCTGCTGCTTGTGGTTGCCACGGTGCTGACCGTCGGCTTGTCGCTGTTCTCGCGCATCCCCGAAAAGCGCGACATGCGCCCCTTGAGCTTTGTGATGTCGATTGGCGGCAGCTTCTACTATCTCGGGATCGAGCTCGACCCCGGCGTTCGCCTTGTCCCCGAGACAGTCGGCGCCACGCTGGAAATCACCGGCATCCTGTTCCAGCTATTCGCCAAGCTATCGCTGCGCGGCTCCTTCGGCATCCTGCCCGCCAATCGCGGCGTGGTGTCGCGCGGCGCGTACCGGCTCGTGCGCCACCCCATCTATCTGAGCTACCTGGTGACAGACCTTGGCTTCCTGCTGGCCAACTTCGGCTGGCGCAATGCCCTGCTCTACGGCGGCCTCTATGCCTTGCAAACGGGCCGGATGTTCAGGGAAGAACAACTCCTGGGCCAGGATCCCGCCTATCGCGCGTATCAGGCCAATGTGCGATATCGCGTCATTCCCGGGGTGTTCTAGCACGCGGCAGGGATGACCCTGCCGGCAGCGTCGGCGCGCAATCAACGCACGTTCCCAAGCCCTCACCTCCCCCCTACTGCAACACGAAGCCCTGCTCCCGCACCGCCTGCGAATCCAGCCCGATCTGCACCTTGAATTCCCCCGGCTCGGCGGCGTATTCCAGTTTGGCGTTGAAGAACTTCAGCTTGTCCTCATCGAGGGAAAAACGCACGACGCGCTCCTCGCCTGCCTTGAGCATGAGCTTGTGGAAGTCCTTCAGCTCCTTCACCGGCCGCACCACGGAAGCGGCAACGTCCTGGATATAGAGCTGGACCACGGTTTCGCCATCGCGCTGCCCGGTGTTCTTCACCGTCACGCTCGCCTCGATGCGGCCACCGCGCGGCATGGTGGGGCTCGATAGCGTGATACCGGACACGCTGAAGTCCGTATAGCTCAGTCCGTAGCCGAACGGGTACAGCGGGCCGGACGTTTCCTCGAAGTATTGCGAGGTGTAGTTTGGCGGCTGGCCAGGCACAAACGGGCGCCCGATACGCAGCTGGTTGTAGTAGGTGGGGATCTGCCCGAGCGAGCGCGGGAAGGAAACGGGCAGCTTGCCCGAAGGGTTGTAGTCGCCGAACAGCACGTCGGCAATGGCATGGCCGCCTTCGGTGCCGGCGTACCAGGTCTCGAGCACGGCGTCGGCGTTGTCCTTCACCCAGTTGATGGTGAGCGGGCGGCCGTTCATCAGCACCACCACCATCGGCTTGCCGGTGGTCTTGAGCGCCTTGAGCAGCGTCTCCTGGCTGCCCGGCAGCGACAAGGTGGTACGACTCGAGGCCTCATGCGACATGCCGCGCGACTCGCCCACGGCCACCACGATCACGTCGGCGCCGCGCGCTGCCGCCACGGCTTCGGCGATCATGTCCCCCGGGGCACGCTTGTCCTGGACAATCTCGGGCTTGTCCCAGTTCATGAAGTTCAGGTACCTGACCACGCCAGCGTCGTCGGTCACGTTCGCGCCGCGGGCATAGGCCACGCGGCCATTGCCGCCGAGCGCGTCGCGCACGCCTTGGAGCAGCGTCACCGTCTGCCCGGATTTGCCGGCGGCAGACCAGCTCCCCATGGTGTCGATGGGCGCATCGGCCAGCGGCCCGACGACCGCGACCGTGCCGGACTTCTTCAGCGGCAGCGTGCGCTCGCGGTTCTCGAGCAGCACCAGCGACTGGCGCGCCGCGGCGCGTGCGGCCTCCCGGTGCAGTCGGCCCGGCGCGTCGACGTCAGCCGGGTCCTGCTCGGCGGCGCCGATGCGCTTGAAGGGGTCCTGGAACAGTCCCAGGTCGTACTTGGCGCCCAGTATCTCGCGCACCGCATCGTCAATGACGCGCATGGGCACTTCGCCGGATTTCACCAGTTCGGGCAGGTGATCCCGGTAGGCGGCGTCGTGCATGCTCATGTCGACGCCGGCCGTGATGGCGAGTTTGGCGGACTCGCGCGCATCCTTGGCCACGCCATGCTTGGTCAGCTCGTCGATGGCCCCGTGGTCGCTCACCGTGATGCCCTTGAAGCCCCAGGTCTTGCGCAGCAGGTCACGCAACAGCCATGTGTTGGATGTGGCCGGCACGCCGTTGATCGAGTTCAGCGCGATCATGACGCCGCCGGCGCCGGCATCGACGCCGGCGCGGTATGGCGGCAGGTAGTCCTGGTACATGCGCAGCGGGCTCATGTCGACCGTGTTGTAGTCGCGCCCGCCTTCCACCGCGCCGTACAGCGCGAAGTGCTTGACCACCGCCATCACGCTATCCGCGTTGGCCAGGGAGGCTCCCTGAAAGCCCCTGACGCTGGCCTGCGCGCACAGCGAGACCAGGTACGGATCCTCGCCAAACCCTTCCGACGTGCGCCCCCAGCGCGGATCGCGCGAGATGTCGACCATCGGCGCGAAGGTCATGTCGAGGCCATCCGCGCTGGCTTCGATGGCTGAGATGCGCGCGCTCTGCGCCACCGTTTCCATGTCCCAGCTCGATGCCAGGCCCAGGCTGATCGGGAAGATGGTGCGATGCCCGTGCACCACGTCGTAGGCGAAGAAAATGGGGATCTTCAGGCGGCTGCGCTCCACCGCCGCTTGCTGCATCGGCCGGTTGTCCTTGCGCGTCACCGAGTTGAACGTGCCGCCTACCCGGCCCGCCGCGATCTCCTTGAGCAACTGGGGCTGGGGCATGTCCTCGCCGATGCTGATCAGGCGCAATTGCCCGATCTTCTCCTCCAGCGTCATCCGTCCGATGAGATCAGCGACGAAGGCATTCTTGTCGCCGGTGGCAGCCGGCGCGGTGCCGGCAAGCACCGGCGAACAAACCAGGCTGGCCGACAGGGCCAGCAAAGAGAGCATTCTCATCCGAGTGTGATCCAGGTGGCGCGGCAAGGTAGCTGCCCCGCGGGTGGTGCGCATTTCCGGCCTGACAGGCACGCGAAGCGAAATACGCTATCGTTTATCTTTCTGCACTGCGAGCGCAGTTTACCGCCACTACACTATCTGCTGCCGCCGCATGTGACGCGGCAGCCTTGCTTAACCTGTATTTCTGGAGAGATTCGTGGTTCTTGCCGTCATCGCCGCGTCGTTTCGTAACAAGATGCAAATGGCCTTGCCAACGCTGCTGGCCGCCGGGGCGCTGCTGGCGGGCGGCCAGGCCAGCGCGTTCTCCCTGGACGACGTAGTGCCCCGCGCCAAGACCCTGGCCGACAAGCCTTATGCCGCACCGGTCAGCAACCTGCCCCCGGTGTTCAGCCAGATGCAGTTTGCCGACTACATCAAGATCCAGCCCCAGCGCGACAACCTGGAGTGGAAGGACCAAGGCACGCCGTTCCGCCTGGGCTTCTACCACCAGGGCATGCAGTTCGGCAGCCCGGTACGCATCAACGAGATCGTGGGCGGCGCGGTCCATGAGATCCGGTACGACCCCGCGCGCTTTGACTTCGGCGACCTGAAGCTGGACAAGTCCGCGACCGGCAAGCTCGGCTATGCCGGGTTCCGGGTGCTCTACCCGATCAACCGGGCCGGCAAGCTCGACGAGATCATGAGCGTGCTGGGCGCCAGCTACTTCAGGGTCATCGGCAAGAACCAGGTCTATGGCCTGTCCAGCCGCGGCCTGGCCATCGATACCGGGCTGCCCGTCGCAGAGGAGTTTCCGGCCTTCCGCGAGTTCTGGATCGAGCGGCCGGATCCACAGGACAAGCACCTGGTGTTCTATGCCCTGCTGGATTCCCAGCGTGCCACCGGCGCCTACCGCTTCGATCTCTACCCCGGCGAGGATGCGGTCCTCAAGGTGCAGGCGCGCATTTTCCTGCGTGGCCCCGTCGCCAAGCTCGGCGTGGCGCCGCTGACCAGCATGTTCCTGTTCGGGCCGAACCAGCAGCGCGACCAGTACAACTTCCGCCCGGCCCTGCACGACTCCAACGGCCTTGCCATCCATACCGGCAGCGGCGAATGGCTGTGGCGCCCGCTGAACAATCCGCGCAACCTCGCCATCAGCACTTTCCAGGTCACCAGCCCCAAGGGCTTCGGCCTGCTCCAGCGGGGCCGCGAGTTTTCCTCGTATGAAGACCTGAAGGACCGTTATGACCTGCGGCCAAGCGCCTGGATCGAGCCCCAGGGCGACTGGGGCAAGGGCAAGGTCGAGCTGGTGGAAATCCCCACGCCCGACGAGACCAACGACAACATCGTCGCCTTCTGGACGCCGGACCAGCTGCCGCCCAAGGGCCAGCCCCTGAAGGCGGACTACACGATGCACTGGACCCTTGACGAGCGCGCCCTGATGGACAAGGACCTGGCCTCGGTCAAGCAGACGCTGCGCTCCGCGGGAGAAATCACGCAGGCCAACCTGATCCGCCACCTGGATGGCAGCACAGGCATCGTGGTCGACTTTGAAGGCCCTGTGCTGGCAAGCCTGCCCCCGGGCACGCAGGTCGGCGCACAGGTCAGCGTGAGCGGCAACGCCGAGATCATCGACAGGGTGGTGGAACCCAATCCCGTCATCAAGGGCTGGCGGCTGAGCCTGCGGATCAAGGTCAAGGATCCGAAGCAGGTGGTGGAAATGCGCGCGGCGCTGGTGTCCGGCGACAAGACGCTGAGCGAGACGTGGAGCTACCAGATGCCGCCGTATTCGGTCGGCGGCAAATAGTACGGGCAATACGCAATACGCAATACGACCGCCTGTTGCGCCGTGCCGCCCCCCCGTCTTGCGCTTGGCGTCCCGGCTCAGGCGAGCGCGCCGCGGGTCGCCGGCATCACGGCCTGGACCGACGCGGCAAAGCGCTCGACGATGCGGTCGATATCCTGTGCCGAACAGATGAAGGGCGGCGCAAAGAGCACGTGGTCGCCCCGCATGCCATCCACGGTGCCCCCCATCGGATAGATCAGCAGCCCGTTTTGCATGGCGGTGGATTTGAGCCGGGCATGCATCTTCAGGGCCGGGTCCAGCGTCGCCTTGGTCTCGCGCTCAGCCACGAACTCCACACCGACAAAGAGACCGCGGCCGCGGATGTCGCCAACGTTGGGGTGATCGCCCAGCGTTTCGCGCAGCCGGGCGCGCAGTTGCCCGCCGCGAGCCAGCACGTTCTCCAGCAGACAGTCCTCGGCGATGGTGCGCTGCACGGCCAGTGCCGCCGCGCAAGCGGTGGCATGCCCGATATACGTATGCCCATGCTGGAAGAAGCCGCTGCCGCCCACCACCGCGTCATAGATGCGGCTGCTCGATATCATGGCGCCGATCGGCTGATAGCCCGCGGCCAGGCCCTTGGCGATGGTCACGATATCGGGCACCACGCCGTCCTCCTCGCACGCGAACAGGTAGCCGGTGCGGCCCATGCCGGACATGATTTCGTCGAGGATCAGCAGCACGCCGTACTTGTCGCAGACGGCGCGAACGCGCCTGAGATAGTCCGCCACCGGCGGCACCGCGCCGGCGGTCGCGCCCACCACGGTCTCCGCCACGAACGCGGCGACGCTGTGCGGGCCAAGTTCGAGGATCTTGGCTTCAAGCTCGTCGGCCAGGCGCTGCGCGTACTGCTGGTCGGTCTCGCCCGCCTCCTGGTCCCGGTAGGCGTAGCACGGCGCCACATGGTGCGCCGGCACCAGCAGGGGCAGGAACGGCTCACGGCGCCATGCATTGCCGCCGATGGCCAGCGCCCCCAGCGTGTTGCCGTGGTAGCTCTGGCGGCGCGCGATGAAGTGGCGGCGCTGCGTTTGCCCGATCTCCACGAAATACTGCCGCGCCAGCTTCAACGCGGCCTCGACCGCCTCCGAGCCGCCCGAGACAAAGTAGACGTGGTTCAGATCGCCGGGCGCCGCTTGCGCCAAGGTGCGGGCCAGTTCTTCCGACACTTCGGTGGTGAAGAACGACGTATGCGCGTAGGCAAGCGAGTCGGCCTGCTGCTTGATCGCCTCGATCACCCTGGGATGCCCGTGGCCCAGGCAGGACACCGCGGCCCCGCCTGACGCGTCGATGTAGTGCTTGCCATTGCTGTCGATGAGCTCGATGCCCTTGCCGGCGACTGCCACGGCAAGCGTCTGGCGGGGATTGCGGTGGAATACGTGGGTCATGATGTCTGGTGTGAGAACAAAATATCGAATTAGGAACGCGGGCGGTGCGTGAGAACCTGGCCGGGAAATGCCGGGATAACGTGTGTGTCTTCCCACACGCGCTGGCCATTGACCCAGACGCCGTGGATGCCTTCGCTCAGGCGGATCGGATCCTCGAAGGTGGCGTGGTCCTGCACACGCTGCGCGTCGAACAGGACCAGGTCGGCGAACTGGCCGGCACGGACCAGCCCTCGATCCGTGAGTCCGTATTGCTCGGCGGCAAGCCCGGACATCTTGTGAACGGCTTGCTCAAGCGTCATCAGCCCGGACTCGCGCACCATCCGCGCAAGGATGCGCGGGAACGTGCCCCACTGGCGCGGATGGGGGCGTGGGTCGAACGGCAGCCCGTCCGAGCCAAAGATGGTCAGGGGAAAGCTGGCGATGCGCTCGACGTCCGCTTCATCCATGATGAAGTAGATGGCGGCGGCGGGCTTGAGCCGCTCCAGCAGGCCATGTTCGTCCAGCCCCAGCGTCTGCATGAGTTCCTGGAAATCCCGGCCGCCCGCTTCTGGATAGCCTTTGGACCAGGTGATCATGGTGCGCGTGGCTTGCCGTACGCGATCGAGCCGGAGCATCGTCGAGGTTGCGGAATAGGGATGGCAGTCCAGGCACAGCGGCTGCAGCCTGGAGGCTTTCTCCAGGATGGCCAGGGTCTCCACGGAGCGGCCGTGATTGCGCTTGCCTGCCACCTTGTGATGCGAGAAGACGATGCGGCAATCCAGCGCCCCGCCAATCCTGAGCGCCTCCTCGATGGAGGGCACGATATCGTCGGTCTCGTCGCGCAAGTGGGTGGAGTAGATGCCCCCGAATGCCCGCAGCGGCTCGCAGACCTGGATGATCTCCCGCTCCGTGGCGGCGGCGGCCGGCGGATAGAAGGTGCCAGTGGAGACGCCGAAGGCGCCTGCCTGCATGGCTTTTTCCACCTCCACGCGCATGGCGGCCACTTCGTCCGCATTGGCCTCGCGGCTCACGTCCGGCATAACCTTGACGCGCAGCGTGGAGTGGCCCAGCAACGGCACCACGTTCACGTTGGCCGGCTTGGCGCGCATGGCATCCAGCCAGTCGGCGAACTCGGCGAACCGGAACAGTTCCGCCGGCCCCATCAGATCCATTGGCTGCGGCGGATCGCAGCTGACCAGCGGCGCCACGCTGATGCCGCAATTGCCTGTCACCACCGTGGTGATGCCCTGCGAGACCTTGGGCTCCATCTCCGGATGCACCAGCAGGTAGCCGTCGTCGTGCGTGTGGGAATCGATGAAGCCCGGCGCCAGCACGCGGCCCGTCGCGTCGATCACATCCCTGGCCTGCGCGCCGGCGAGGTCGCCGACGGCAACGACCCGGCCGCCGGCGACGGCAACATCCGCGATCCGCCGCGGCGCGCCCGTGCCATCGACCAGCGTCGCGCGCCGAAACAGCAGATCCGCAATGCTGGCGGCTTCCATGGGTAATGCCGACATGACTTCTCTCCCCCGCTTACCGTGGTTTGATTCCCGCTTGTTTGACAACCTGCGCCCACCTTCCGGCCTCCCGGGCCGCAAAGCCGTAGCGCGCCCGCGCCCGGGACTGCCAACATCGCCTTCAAGGCTGGCGCTGCCAAAGAAGCGCTGCCGGCACCGGCGAAGTATATGAAAGCGCGCCCGGTTATGCAACATATGTTTCTTAAAAAATCAACGAGATTCACTCGATTCATTCCGCGTGAAGCCACGCCGACGCCACGTCCCGTGCAGCGGGTGGCCAGTTGTGCAACAATCGTTACATCCATGTTGCATCCATCAATCAGGACATCGCCCATGCCTACCGAAGTCTCCATGCCGCCGCAGAGCCTGGATGAACTACTTGTTCATCTCCGGGAGAACTTCGCCACGCTCAGTACGCAGTTCCAGGGCGGGGCGCGCTACCTGCTCGATCATCCGCAGGAGATTCCCATCCTTTCCATGCGCAAGATCGCCGCGAATGCAGGTGTCCAGCCGGCCACCCTGGTGCGCCTGGCGCAGTTCCTTGGCTTCGAGGGCTGGCAGGGCCTGCGCGAGCTCTTTGTCGAGTCGATCCGCGGCGGCCCGCAGCCCTACGCCAAGCGCGCCAAGAAGCTGGTGCGCGAGAGCGGGTCAAGGCGGATGCTCACGGAAATGCTCGACGCCCAGCACCGCAACCTGGACCTGACCGGGGCCAACAATGCCGAGTCGATGCCGCAGGCTGCCGACCTGCTCAGCGCCGCGCCCAATGTGTATGTGGCGGGCTTTCGCTCGTGCTACCCCATCGCGTTCACCCTGCATTACGTGTATCGGCTGTTTCGCCCAACGGTGCACCTGATCCGTGGCGATGCGGGCACCCTCGAAATGGAGCTGCGCGCGCTGACGGCCAAGGATGCCGTGGTGGTCGTGAGCTTTGCGCCCTATTCGCAGGAAAGCATCCGCGTGGCCGATGCCGCGCGCGAGGCCGGCTGCCGCGTGGTGGCCCTGACCGACAGCACCGTGGCGCCGATTGCCTTGCATGCCGATTGCACGCTGCTGTTCTCCATCGACAGCCCGTCGTTCTTTCCCTCCATCACGGCCGGCGTGGCGGTGGCGGAAGCCCTGGTCGAGCAGTTGCTCGCCAAGAAGGGCAAGGGCGCGATCAAAGCGCTCGAACTCGCCGAAGGCCAGTTGCACCAGACCGGCGCCTATGTCCCGGCCAGGCGGGGCTAGCTGGCCGGACATTCTGTCTAGGCGAGCTGGCTGCAGCCGGCCCGCGTATTGCGGCAAAGCCCTTGCGCCTCCAGGAACAACGCCGCCTCCAGGCATCTTGTTTCCTGCCACGGCGGCGCGATCAGCTGTACGCCGAGGGGCAAGCCGGCCACGGCGCAAGGCGCGGCGACCACGGGCAGCCCCGCCAGCGAGACAGGGCGAGTCAGGTGGCCGGCATCTGCGCGCGGCACGTAGGCCCGCTTGCCGCCGGCGATCTGCTCCGCCCCGATCAGGGGTGCCGCATACGGCGTGGTGCACGCCAGCAGCAGGTCGACCTCGTCGAACAGTGCCTCGAGCTTTTGGCGCCACACGGCCTGGTAGGCCTTGGCCAACTGGTACCAGCCCTCGGGGATGGACAGGCCGGCCAGCATGCGCTGGCGCACAAAAGCGCTATAGCCAGGATGGCGCTCGGCGAATCCGCGCTGAACATGGTTGCGCCCGACTTCAAACGCGGAAATGATCGACGCGGCGTCGCGTGCAAGATTGGCTTCAGGCAGATCGATCTTTCGTACGGCATCAAACGCAGAGGCAACGCGCAGCACGGCGTCCTGGGCCTCGTCCTGCGCAAAATCGCCAAAGCCGGCTTGCAGAATCCCCACGCGCAGGCCAGCCATCGACACGCCGGCAGCCGGCGCCGGCTCGCCGGGTCTGGGTCCGGATCCGGGCCCTAGCATCGCGCGGTACGCCAATGCCAGCCCGGCCGCATCCGAGGCCATCGGACCCACCGCGTCCAGGCTCTCGGCATACGGAAAGCAGCCTTGCGCTGACATGCGGCCCGTGGTCGGCCGCAGGCCCCAGATGCCGCAGAACGATGCCGGCGCGCGAATGGACCCGTTGGTATCGGACCCGATGCCAATCGGTGCGATCCCGGCCGCAATCGCCGCGGCGGTGCCCGCCGACGATCCGCCCGCGATCCTGGCCGGATCCAGCGGATTGCGCACCGGTCCGCCGATCACGTTCTCGCCGGTAGCGCCGCAGGCATACTCGTCCATCTGTGTCAGCGCCACCGGGATCGCGCCGGCCGCCATCAACGCTTGCACCACGGCGGCGCTGCGGGTGGCGGGCGGCTCGTTCGCCCGCGCATGCGCGCCGGCAAGCGTCGCGTGGCCCTCCACGTCCAGCAGGTTCTTGACGACGAAAGGCACGCCGGCCAGGGGGAGCGGGGCCTTGCCGGCGAGGCGGGCCGTATCACAGGCGCCCGCGCCGACAACGGCCTCCTGCGCCAGCAACCGGGAGACGCAGTTCAGCGACGCCACCTGCGCCGCCCTGGCAAGGCTGGCCCGAACCACGTCTTGCGCGCTAAGGCTGCCGGAGCGCAATTGCGCCGCAATGCCGGCCACGGACTGCAAATCAACCGCCATTGCCGCCCCCCACCCTGCTGCGCGCCTGCCCGCCTGCCAAGGCATTGGCAAGCCCCAGCGCCATGCCCTCCATGCCCTGCACCAGCGCCACGACAGCCTGGATATCCTCCGCCGAGACCGGGGGCAGGACTTTGCCAATGGCCGTATCGACGGCAGCCAGCAGTTCCGCCTGCGTCAGGCGTTGCATCGCCATCTCACACCTGCCGGTCGGACATGAGCGCGCGCGGAATGGCGAGGATCAGCACCGCGGCGATCAGCATCATGGCAGCCAGTGCCAGCACCCCCAGCGAGATGCTGCCGGTGGACTGCTTGATGCCACCCATGAGCACGGGGCCGATCAAGCCGGCGAGGCTGGCGGCGCTGTTGATCATGGCGATGCCGCCGGCGGCGGCCGTACCGGCCAGCACGCGGCCCGGCAGGCCCCAGAACATCGCCAGCGTCGCCATCAGGCCGGAGATGCCGATGGTCAGGAACACCATGGCCATGACGGTATTGTGCGCAAACAGCGTGCTGGCCCACATGGCCGCGGCCGCGACAAAGAGCGGGACGGCGGCATGCAGGCGCCGCTCGCCCACGCGCTGCGCATGCGCCGCGTTGCGGTTCATCACCACGCAGGCAACGCCGTACGGGATCGCCGTCAGCAGGGCAATCTCGAGGGGCGACTGCATGCCCGTGGACTGGATGATGGTCGGGAGCCAGAACACCAGGCCATAGTTGCCGATATTGAACAGCAGGCAAATGCCCATCAGCATCCACAGCACCGGGGACTTGAGCGCGGCCACGAAGCTCGTGTTCTTGCGGGCGTTTTCGGTGGATAGCGTGGTGGTGATCGCCGCCGCTTCCTCCCTGGTCAGCCACGGCGCGGTCTGAGGCGACTCCGGCAGCATCCTGAGCACGAGCAGGCCCAGCACGATCGCCGGCAACGCTTCGATCAGGAACATCCACTGCCAGCCCTGCAAGCCATGCAGGTCGTGCGTGCCGGACATCAACGCGCCGGAAATCGGCCCGCCCAGCACCATCCCCAGCGGCATCGCCAGGAACAGGATCGACATGATCTTCGACTGCCGGGCTGCCGGATACCATTTGTTCAGGTACATGACCGCGGCAGGGAAGAAGCCGGCTTCCGTCACGCCCAGCATGAAACGAGCGAAGTAGAACTCCGCTGGCGTGCTCACCAGCATGGTCGCGGCCGAAACCAGGCCCCACATGATCATGATGGCAGCCATGCTCTTGCGCATGCCCAGCCGGTAGATCAGCAGGCTGCTGGGCACCTGG
Organism: Cupriavidus sp. MPR-AND1C; assembly: GCF_058809705.1. Taxonomy (NCBI): domain Bacteria; kingdom Pseudomonadati; phylum Pseudomonadota; class Betaproteobacteria; order Burkholderiales; family Burkholderiaceae; genus Cupriavidus; species Cupriavidus sp. MPR-AND1C. Next base: position 30,555 of record NZ_JBXASU010000040.1, read on the forward strand.
CAGAGCATGTAGCCCCAGAAGAAGATGCCGGCCCCGATGCCGTACACCACGTCGCTCAGCCCCAGCGCCTGCTGCATCTGCAGCTTGGCAAAGCCAACATTCACCCGGTCCAGGTAGCTGAAGAAATAGCAAAGGACGATGAATGGCACGATGCGCCTGGTCACCTTGGCGAAGGCGGCGGCGTCCAGCGCGCTCTCGACGCGGGGCGCTTCTACCGCATCACCCAGGGTGGCGGCGTTCTTGACAACGGTCATGCTGGTCTCCTCCGGGTACGGGATTACTCAAACGCTTCGTCGCTGGGCTGGTCGTAAGCCTTCTTGACCGCGGCACTCATCGGGAACTCGAAATTGATGTTCTTTGGCGGCACCGGCTTGCTGAACCATTTGTCGTACAGGCCCTTGATCTCGCCGCTCTTCATCAGGCCGGTGATCACGCCATCGACCAGCTTCTTGAACTCGGGATCGTCCTTGCGCATCATGAAACCGTAGGCCTCGAACGATTGGGGCGTGCCGACCACTTCCCATTGCGCCGGGTTCGGCGCCAGCGTTTTCGCGCCCGACAGCAGCACGTCGTCCATCATGAAAGCAGAGACGCGGCCCGATTGCAGGATCAGGAACGACTCGCCGTAGTCCTTGGCGCTCTGGACGGTGATGTTGGCCTTCTTGTCGTCGTTGAGCTTGCGCAGGATCCGCTCGGACGTGGTGCCCGCGTTGGTGACCACGGTCTTGCCGCTGAGGTCCGGGAAGTCGTGGACCGGGCCGCCCTTCCTGACCAGCAGGCGCGTGCCGGCAACAAAGAAGGTGGTGGAGAACGCCACCTGCTGCTGGCGCGCTTTCAGGTTGGTGGTGACCCCGCACTCCAGGTCCACCGTGCCGTTCTGGACCAGGGATATGCGGTTCTGCGACGTGACCGGCACCATGCGCACGTCAAGCCTGGACAACCCTGCCTGCTTCTTGACCTCGGCCACCACCTTGTCGCAGATGTCCTGCGAATAGCCGATCACCTTCTGGTTGCTGTCGTAGTAGGAAAACGGGATCGAGGTGGTGCGATGCCCGATGGTGATCGTTCCCGACTCCTTGATCCGGGCCAGTGTCGGGCTGGCAGTCACATCCGAGGCCTGGACCGCCCCCACGCCAAGCGTCGCTCCCAGCATTGCCAATCCGAGGCAGGTGGCTTTCACAGCTTTCATTTATCGCTCCTTGTTTAGCAGACATGCGACGGGCCATCGCGTTTGAATGCTATTCAATGAGCAACAACTGTTCCATCATGGATAACCATGAAACATATGTATTTTTTCTGGAAAAATGAAGTAACAGACGCATCGCGCACCAAATAAGGCGATACAAATGGTGCATGACCGGCCTCGTTTTGAGGCATGACGGAACCAGCAGGCTTGCGCAACCAGGCGTAGCATGGCGCGCTCGCCTCCAGCTTTCGACTCAGCCTCATGCGTTCCATGCGATCCCTGCCGCCTCTCGTGACCCTGCGCGCGTTCGAAGCCGCCGCCCGGCGCCTGAGCTTCAGCCTGGCGGGGCAAGAGCTTTTTGTGTCACAAAGCGCCATCAGCCACCATATCCAGCGCCTGGAGAGCGACCTGGGCGTGACGCTGTTCGAGCGGCGCGCGCGCGCCGTTGCATTGACGCCCGCGGGGCAGGCGTACTACGCCAAGGTGCACGCGGCATTTGCGCTGCTGCGCGATGGCACGGAGCAGGTACGGGCGCCCGGCACGGCGCGCACGACGCTGACCGTGGGGCTGCTGGCGTCGTTTGGCACGCGCTGGCTGGCGCCGCGCTTGCAGGCGTTCTCGCTGGCGCATCCCGGCATCGACCTGCAGTTGCGGCCCGACATCGGCCTGGCCGATGTGGCCGGCGGCGAGGTTGACGTGGCGATCCGCTACGGGCGCGGCGCCTGGCCGGGCGTGCAGGCGCAGCAACTGATGCCGGAGCGCCTGTCGGTGGTCTGCGTGCCCGGCCTGATCGCCGGGCCGGACCGGCCCGCCAAGCCACAGGACCTGCTGCGCTTTGCGTTTTTATCGTCGCATGCCCGGCAGCCGTTCGAGTGGGATGCCTGGTCGCGCCGCTTTGGCCTGGACCTGAGCCAGGCGCAGACCGTGCATCTGCACGACTACAACATCGTGGTGGAAGCGGCGCTTGCCGGCCAGGGCATCGCCATGGGCCGCCACCGCCTGATCGCCCAGCAACTGGCCAGCGGCGCGCTGGTGCAGGCCCTGCCCGACGCGGTACTGGAGGATCCCGGCATCGGCTGGTGGCTGGTCGCGCCGCGCGGGGCGCTGGGCGAGGCCGCATCGGCATTCCGTGGCTGGCTGACGGCGGTGGCCGCCGAGGATGCGCTGGACGGCACCTGACGCCGCGTGGCGCCGCGTGGTCACCCACGGATTAGTTTTGCTCATGTGTGGCGAAGCAAGAATTGATTGGTTTCCCGGCCACCAAGCCGATAGGATGGGCCTTCCCAATCTCTTTCCCGCGCAAGCCACATGACCCTCTCCCTCTCCGCCCGCGTGGCCGAACTCGGGCTGACCCTGGAAGCCGCGGCCGCGCCCGCTGCCAACTATGTATCGTTCGTGCAGGACGGCAACCAGCTCTATATCTCCGGCCAGATCTCCCGCGAACATGGCCAGGCCGCGTACCTGGGCCGCCTGGGCGACAATATTTCGGACGAAGACGGCGTGCGGGCGGCGCGGCTGTCGGCGCTCGGCATCCTCTCGCAGATCGCCGCGGCCACGGGTGACCGGCTCGACCGGGTGGCCCGTGTGGTGCGGCTGGGCGTGTTCGTGGCCTGTACGCCGGACTTCAATCGCCAGAGCGCCATCGCCAACGGTGCGTCGGACCTGATGGTGCAGGTCTTCGGCGATGCGGGCCGCCATGCGCGCAGCGCCGTGGGCGTGGCCTCGCTGCCTGCTGGCGTCGCCGTGGAAGTCGAAGCGGTCATCTCGCTGACCCCGGCCTGAACCGGACGCGCATCCCAGGAACCCCCATGCCAGCCCGTACCGCTGCCCCCCTCACCGCTGCCGCCATCGACGCCTTGCGCGCCCTTACCCCCGGTGCGCAAGGCACCACGCATTTCAACCACGGCGGCGCCAGCCTGCCGTCAGCAGCCACGCTCGCGGCGATCTACAGCCATCTGCAGCGCGAGGCCATGCTGGGCCCCATGGAAGCCGGCGTCGCGGCGCGCGAACAAACGGAACGCGCGCGTACCCTCGCCGCGCAACTGCTCAACGCCCAGCCGGCGGAGATCGCGCTGACCACGGGCAATTCGCCCGGCTGGGGCGCCGCGTTCGCCGCCCTGGGAGCCTGGCAACCCGGCGACCGGATACTGGTCGGGCGCCACGAATGGGGCGGCAACCTCGCCACCATGCGCCTGACGGCGCAGCGCGCGGGCGCGTCGATCGAAGCCATTGCGTCCGATAGCAGCGGCGCGGTGGATCCCGAGGCGCTGGAGGCCATGCTGGACGACCGCGTGCGCCTGATTGCGCTGACCTGGCTGCCGGCCAACGGCGGGCTGATCAACCCGGCAGCGGCCATCGGAAAGGTAGCGCGGCGCCACGGCATCCCCTACTTCATCGACGCCGCGCAGGCGGTGGGGCAATTGCCGATCGACGTAGCCCGGTTGGGCTGCGACGTGCTCAGCGGCGCCGGGCGCAAGGCGCTGCGTGGCCCAAGGGGAACAGGCCTGCTGTATGTGCGCCAGGACTTCCTGCCCCGGCTCACGCCGGCATTCGTCGACACGTACTCCGCGCCGCTGGACGCGCGCGGCGAGCCGGTGCTGCGGGCCGGCGCGGCCCGCTTCGAATCGGCGGAAGCATCGATGGCGCTGCGCTGCGGCCTGGCCAACGCCTTGCAGGAAGCGCTGGAGATCGGCCTTGAGAACATCCGTGCGCGGATCGATGCCACCGCGCAGGCGCTGCGTGCGCAACTGGCCGCCATACCCGGCGTGACGGTGCTGGACCAGGGCCACGAGCGCTCCGGACTGGTGGCGTTCAACCTGGCCGGCCAGGACCCGGTGTCGGTGCAGCATAGCCTGGCGGCACAGGGCGTGGTGATCGGCAGCAACGGCGCCGCCTATACCCCCCTGGATATGCACGCCCGCGGACTCAGCCAGATCGCCCGCGCCTCGGTCAGCTACCTGACCACCGAGGCGGAGATCGGGAGGTTGCTGGAGGGCTTGCGGGCGCTGGCACGCTAGGGCGCCGGACCGGGCCTTTCATCGTGCTGCGCATCGTGCGGCATCGAGGCCAGTCATGCTAGCCAATTCAGGCGAACGTCCAATGCCCCTGGGAGGCGGCGGGGCAGATGCCTAATGTGGCGCTTGGTGGCGCGACGGGCTAGGATACAGAGACTGCCGGACGGTGGACGGTGAGGCTGATGCATCGCAGCATTCGCACCCGACGTCTTCGCATCTCTTGCCCTATGCCAGACAAGCCCCTGTCTCCGCCAGGAACGCTGACGCGCAACCGCCTCGTCAGGCGCATCGCGATTGTCGTGGCGATACTCGTTGGCCTCGTTGTCGCAGGCTGGTACGCAACCCGGGCCAAGCCGGTAGCGGTATTGACGGCCAGGGTCGAGCAGGGGCGCGTCGAGGCCACTGTCGCCAACACCCGGGCGGGCGCGGTCTCAGCCTGCCGGCGGGCGAAACTGGCGCCGCCGGCGGCCGGACGCATCGAGGTGCTGAATATCCACAAGGGCGATCGCGTGAAGGCTGGCCAGGTACTCCTCGTCCTCTGGAACGAAGACCTGGTCGCGCGCGAACAACTCTCGCAACACCAGTTGCTGACAGCCACCGCGCACGCGCGCGAAGTGTGCGAACTGGCCAAGGTGGCGGCAAGCGACGCGAGGCGCTCGCGGGAACTGGTGGCAAAAGGCTTCGTCTCGCCGCAGGCGGTGGAGCGGACCGATGCCGACGCCGACTCCAGGCGTGCCGCGTGCGAATCCGCGAGGGCGCAGGTGAAGGAGGCAGGGGCGCGTATCGCCGCCTCGCGCGCGGATACTGCGCGCACGGTGCTGAAAGCGCCTTTCGACGGCGTGGTGGCCGAAGTCAACGGCGAGATTGGCGAGTACCTGACGCCCTCGCCGCCCGGCATCCCGACGCTGCCTGCCGTGGACCTGATCGACGACTCGTGCCTCTATGTATCCGCACCGATCGACGAGATCGACGCGGCACGCTTGCAGGTAGGCATGCCGGCACGGGTCACCCTGGATGCCTATCGCGGCAGGCATTTCGAGGGCAGGTTGCGGCGTGTCGCACCCTACGTCCTGGCGCTGGAGAAGCAGGCCCGCACCGTCGAGGTCGAGGTCCAGTTCGACAGTCCCGACCTTGTCCGCCATCTCCTGGTGGGCTATAGCGCCGACGTGGAAATCGTGACCGATGCCCGCGACCAGACGCTGCGCATCCCTACCACGGCGCTGGCATCCGGCAACCGCGTGCTGGTGCTGAACCCCGCCGGCAGGCTGGAAGCGCGCACCATCGGCCCCGGGATTGCCAACGCGGAGTTCACCGAGGTGACCGCGGGGCTCAGGCGCGGCGAGCGCGTCGTCACCTCGCCGGAACGGATTGGTCTCCAGGCGGGCATCGCCGCCGTCGAGGCAGAACCGGCTACCGCGGAGACACAAGCAAAATGATCCGGCTCGACGGCATCGGGCGGACATTCGCGCTGGGCGGCGAGGCTGTGCACGCGCTTCATGACATCGACCTGGCGGTTGCTCAGGGAGAGTACCTTTCCATCATGGGCCCATCGGGTTCCGGCAAGTCCACCTTGCTCAATATCCTGGGCCTGCTGGACCGCGCCGATACCGGGACTTACCGGTTGGGCGGCCACGACGTAACCGCTCTCCCGGACGACGAACTGGCGCGCCTGCGGCGTGAGAAGATCGGCTTTGTATTCCAGTTCTTTCACCTGGTGCCGCGCCTCACCGCCGCCGCGAACATCGAGCTGCCGATGGTGCTCGCCGGGATGGACCCGGCCGAACGGCGGCGCCGCGTGGACGCGCTGCTCGGCGAGTACGGCCTGCAAGACCGTGCCAGGCACCGGCCCGACGAGCTCTCGGGCGGGCAGTGCCAGCGAGTTGCCATCGCGCGTGCCATGGCCATGCACCCGGCGATCATTCTCGCCGATGAGCCCACCGGCAACCTGGACCGGCATACCGGCCAGGAAGTCATGGCGGTGCTGGAAGGCCTGCATGCACAGGGGGCAACGCTGATCGTGGTCACGCACGACCCGGAAATCGGCGCCCGCTCCCGGCGCAGGCTGCGCATGGTGGACGGCGGCATTGCCGGTGACGAGGCGCGGCAGGATAGCCATGCGGCTCACTGACGTTCTCGACTTCACCTGGCAAGTACTGCGCGGCTACCGCTCACGCAGCCTGCTGATCCTGCTCGCCATGGGAATTGGCGTTGCCGCCGTGGTGGCGGTGAGCGCGCTCGGCGAGGGGGCGAGGCTATACGTGGTGAACCAGTTCGGCGCACTTGGCACCAACCTCGTCATCGTGCTGCCCGGGCGCAGCGAAACGGCCGGCGCAGCGCCGGGGATCGTGCTGGGCGCAACCACGCGCGACCTGACGCTGGACGATGCGTTGGCGCTCAGGCGCAGTCCCGCCGTCGCGCGCATCGCTGCGCTCATTGTCGGGAACGCGGATCTGCATGTCGGCGCGCGGCGACGCGAAGCGCCGGTGCTGGGGTCCACCGCCGAATTGCTGGCGGTGCGCCATATGGCGCTAGCCCAGGGCAGCTTCCTGCCGGAGGGCGATCCACACCACGGCCAGCCCGTGTGTGTGATCGGCACCAGGGTAGCGATGGAGCTGTTTGGCACGCGCCAGGCGCTGGGTGAGTGGCTGCGCATCGGAGACCGGCGCTTTCGCGTGATCGGGCTGCTGGCCGGCCAGGGTGAATCGCTGGGCTTCAACACGGACGAGCTGGTCATCGTTCCGTTGTCCGCGGCCCAGGCCCTGTTCAACACCGACTCGCTGTTCCGCATTCTGATCGAGGCCAAGACCCGCGAGCAGATTCAGGGCGCCAAGGCCGACGCCGAGGAGATCATTCGCCAGCGCCACGAAGGCAAGCGCGACGTGACCGTCATCACACAGGACGCGGTGCTCGCCACGTTCGACCGCATCCTGCGCGCGCTCACGCTGGCGGTGGGCGGCATCGCGGCCATCAGTCTTGCCGTGGCCGGCATCCTCATCATGAACGTGATGCTGATTGCCGTGACCCAGCGGCAACGCGAAATCGGGTTGCTCAAGGCGCTCGGCGCCACCGCCGGCCACATCCGGCTGCTCTTCCTCACCGAAGCCGTACTGCTGGCGCTAGGTGGCGTGGCCGCGGGTCTGGCGGTGGGCGAAGCCGCGTGCAGGCTTGCCGTGCAGCTCTACCCGGCAATTCCCTTCACACCGCCTTGGTGGGCCTTGCTGGGGGCGCCGGCCATCGCCGTCGTGACCGCCATCGCCTTCACCGTGGCACCGGCCCAACGCGCGGCAAAGCTGGATCCGGTGCTGGCCCTGTCGGGACGATGACCCATGCGCCATGCAGACTTCATCCATTTCACCCTCGCCTCGCTGGCTGCTCACCGGCTACGCACCTCGCTCACCGCACTGGGCATTGCCGTTGGCATCGCCGCGGTCATCTTGCTGACCTCGATCGGCGAAGGGCTGCATCGCTTCGTGATTGAAGAGTTCACCCAGTTCGGCACCAATCTGATCGGCGTGACGCCAGGCCGCACCCAGACCCACGGCGCTTCGCTCGGGTCGATCAACACCGTGCGCCCGCTCACGATCGAAGACGCCATCGCCCTGCGCCATGCCCCCCACGTGCGCGTGACCAACCCACTGGTGCAGGGCAATGCTGAAGTCGACTACCTCGGCAAGAGCAGGCGAGTGACGCTGTATGGTGTCGGGCCCAGGTTCACTGAAGCGCTGAGCATGCGCGTGGCAGCCGGGCAATTCCTGCCCGATGACGATCCGCGCGCCGCACGAACACTGGCGGTACTGGGCGCAAGAGTGGCGCGCGAACTGTTCGGCGGCGACAACCCACTGGGCGCGCGCATCCGCGTAGGTGGTGAACGCTATCGCGTGGTAGGCGTGATGGAAGCGAAGGGCCAGATGCTGGGCTTCGACCTGGACGATACGGTCTATATACCGGCTGGCCGTGCCCTGGACCTGTTCAACCGGGAAAGCCTGGTCGAGATCGAGGTCACCTACGATCCCACCGCTGCGCTCCCCGACGTAGAGGACGGCATCAAGCGCCTGTTGAGCGCGCGTCATGGTGCCGAGGATTTCACCGTCACCCCCCAGCAAAAGATGCTGGAGGTGTTCGGCACCGTGCTCGATGCCATCACCTTCGCGGTAGCAGCGATCGGCGCCATCTCGCTGATCGTGGGCGGCGTGGGAATCCTCACGATTCTCACCATCGCTGTGGCCGAGCGCACATCCGAGATCGGGCTCTTGCGCGCCATCGGGGCGACCGAGGCACAGGTCATGCTCCTCTTTCTTGGTGAAGCCGCGCTGCTCGCCGCTATCGGCGGCATGATCGGATTGCTGCTGGGATGGGGCATCGCGCTGGTGCTCGCGGCGGTGTTGCCGGCGCTGCCAGTCCACACACCGTGGTCCTACGCCATGCTGGCTGAGCTGGTGGCGGTGGTGATCGGTCTGGCTGCCGGCGTGCTGCCGGCACGCCGGGCGGCGCGGCTTGCCCCGCAGGAGGCCTTACGCTCCGAATAGAAACCAGAACCCAGAAACCAAAACCCGAACCGCAGCTTTCTCAGCTTCCGGGCCAGCGGTCCTCCGGCTGCCTGAATAGGGGTTTATGCCAGCTTCTCTCCGGCTCCGGGTTGCGGTCTACTGGAAGCGAATCAAGACGTGGCTCGAGTGTGGATTGGCACTGCTTAGCTTGCCACCACATTCCAGCCGTGGGATTCCGACTCCAGGAGACAACACCATGGTGACCAAGCAGGACGAAAGCTTCATTCTGAAGAACCTTCTCGCGCTGGCAGCAGTGGAGGCGCTCGGCGGCGCGATTGCGCTAGGGTTCGCCTTCAATCTCCTGACCTGACTGAAAGGACAACAAAGATCCTTCATCGTTGTCCGGTATCAAAGGTATAAAGAGAATCAAGGAATCAAGGAATCATTAAAGCTCCCCGGCACTGGCCTTGATCCGGCCAGTTTTCCGGGGATCTCTGTCATCAGGGACCCGCATTTTCGATGCTGTCCCGCCGTGCGCAGCCGGCGGAACCTTGACGCATTTCAGCTCGCAAGCTCCCTGCCGGCGCCGCCAGGTCAGTTCAGGCTTCCCGGATTCTGCGCAGCGGCTTTCTGCTTGGCCTTGGCCGCAAAGTACGCGCCAATCTGCTTCTGCGTAATCGCCCCCTTCTTCCTCGTATCGATCTTGTCGAAGTTCTTGTAGACCTCCGGCATGCCGGCCTCGGCTTCCTCGCGGCTCAGCTTGCCGTCGTGGTTGGTATCGGCGGCAGCGAACTTCTCGGCGAATTTCGCCTTGGCTTCCTTTGGATTCATGGGCGCTTGCGGCGCCGCCTGGGGGGCGGGTTGTGGCGCGGGTTGTGGCGCGGGTTGTTGCGCGCCGGCAGTGCCGGATACAAAGCATGCGACCAGCGCCAGGCTGGCAGTCGACAGTAGCCGTGGAATCATTAGCGTCTCCTGGAACACTTCGATGGTATCGCCTGCCGGTCCTGCGGTCGTCGGCGGCCGGATGGCTTGCGCAGAGATCGGGAGCAATCGATCCCCCGGGCCCGTGGCTAAGATCATCGTCGGCTTTCCGGCATTGGGGAATTGAGTTATTTCGGTATCCGATATTAGTGTTTTGCCAGGCGGGCGGTGGTGACGCGCAGCCACGCGCGCTGGCGGGTCACGGCCGGGGAGTCCCCGCATCCCGCGCCCGCCCCAGCAAGAACTCGCGCTCGCGGGTGTTGCGGGTCATGCCGGCGGCGCGTTCGAATTCGGCGCGGGCCTCGTCGAAGCGGCCGAGCTTGTACAACAAGTCGCCGCGCACGCTGGGCAGCAAGTGGTACTTCGCCAGCGAGGACTCGGTGAGAAGCGCATTCACCAGCTCCAGGCCAACCTCGGGGCCGAAAGCCATGCCGAGCGCCACCGCGCGGTTCAGCTCCACCACGGGTGAGGGCGCCACCTCCGACAGCGCGTCGTAGATGGCGGCGATCTGCGCCCAGTCGGTATCGGCCGCGGCGGTGGCGCGGGCGTGGCAGGCGGCCAGCGCCGCCTGCAAGGCGTAGGGGCCGAGCGCCCCGCCCAGCTCCTGCGCGCGCGCCAGCGCCGCCATCCCGCGTCGGATCAGCAGGTGGTCCCAGCGGCTGCGGTCCTGTTCCAGCAACAACACCGGGTGGCCTTGCGCATCGACCCGTGCATGCGTGCGCGAGGCCTGGATCTCCATCAGCGCCACCAGGCCGTGCACCTCGCTTTCCTGCGGCGCCAGGCCGGCCAGGGTGCGGCCCAGACGCAGGGCCTCCTCGCACAGCGCGGGGCGCATCCAGTCATCGCCAGCGGTGGCGGAGTAGCCTTCATTGAAAATCAGGTAGATCACTTCCAGCACGGACGCCAGGCGCGGTGCGCGTGCCTGGGGCCCAGGTACCTCGAAGGGCACGCGCGCGGCGCCGAGCGTGCGCTTGGCGCGCACGATGCGCTGGGCGATGGTGGGTTCCGGGGTCAGGAAGGCCCGCGCGATTTCCTCGGTGGTCAGCCCGCCCAGCAGGCGCAGCGTCATGGCGACCCGCGCATCGGTGGAAAGCACCGGGTGGCAGGCGGTGAAAACCAGCCGCAGCAGGTCATCGCCGATGTCATCCTCGCGCGCGGCATCCAGCGCATCGACAAAATCCGGTACTACGTGGGCCTCCATCGCTTCGAGATCCTGGCCGATCTGCTCGTGCTTGCGGGCGTGCAGCGCTTGCTGGCGCAAGTGGTCGAGCGCGCGGTTCTTCGCCGTGGTCATCAGCCAGGCGCCCGGGTTGTCCGGCACGCCGGTCTCGGTCCAGCGCTCCAGCGCGGTAACCAGGGCGTCCTGCGCCAGTTCTTCGGCCAGGCCCACGTCGCGCACCACGCGCGCAACGTGGGCGATGACCTTGGCGGATTCGATCCGCCAGACGGCTTCGATCGCCCGGTGCGTCGGTGTCGTCGTCGCCATGTGTTTCAAGCCGCGCTGGTCGCGCCGGGTGCCGAGGGCTCCATATACACCAACTCCCAGATATGCCCGTCGAGATCATCGAACCCGTGCCCGTACATGAAGCCGTGGTCCTGCGGCGCACGCGGCGCCGTTGCGCCGGCGGCCAAGGCTTTGGCGACCATGGCGTCCACCTCGGCGCGGCTCTCGCAGGAGATGCAGATCAGCACTTCGGTGCTCTCGGAGGTATCGCACAGCTTGCGGGTGGTGAAGGTCTTGAAGAATGCATGCTTGAGCAGCATCGCGTGGATGTTCTCGCCGATCACCATGCAAGCGGCGTCGTCGTTGGTGAACTGCGGGTTGAAGGTAAATCCCAGGCCCTTGAAGAAATCCTGCGAGCGCTGCAGGTCGGCCACGGCGAGGTTCAGGTAGATTTGCTTATGCATGATTCGTCCTTGGATTCGGTTTCGCGTGATTGGGCGGAGGCTCGGCGGGTTGCCCCGCTTACCTAGCGGCCGGCGCCTCGGCCAGCGTCTTCAGGTTGACCAGCCCTTGCTCGAAATCCTTGCCCACCATCTTGTCCATATTGAAGACGAGATGCACCAACTTGGCAAAGTACGGCACGCTGCCTTGCATTGACCACGTCACCTTGGTGGCATCGGCCTGCGGCATGAGCGTGAATTCGGCGGTGTTGTGCGCCTCGAACGGCTTGATGAAATCCAGCCGCATCGTGACCTTGGCAGCCGGCTCGGTTTGGACGATTTCCATGCTGCCTACGCCTACCTTTTCGCTCTCCCAGGCGTAGGCGGCGCCCTGCCCGCTGCGCGTGGCGCCGTAGGTGCCCTTCAGGGACGGGTCCTTCTTTTCATAGGGGTTCCACTGGTTGAAATTGTGGAGGTCGTTGATGAGCGCGAACACGCGCTCTGGCGGCGCATTGACGCTGGCGCTGCGCTCAACCCGGAAGGTATCGGGCTGTGTGGCGGAGTAGATCAGCAGCAGGGCAATGGCGCCGAGAGCGGCGAGCAGGATGGGCTTGAGCATGGTGTCGGGATCGGGCAAAGGTTGGGGTGGGCTCGTGGGCTCAGTGCTGGCCGGCGTCGAGGTCGCGAAAGCGCTCCACCGCAGGGCTCGGCGCGAAGTCCTCCAGCTCGAACAACTGCCGTACCTCGATCTCTCCGTCGGCCATTTCGCCGTGCGGCGACGGGAAGCGCCGCGCCCATTCCATCGCTTCCTCGCGGCTGCGCACCTGGATCAGCGTGTAGCCCGCCACTATTTCCTTGCTTTGCGCAAATGGCCCGTCGACGACGGTGCGCTGGCCGCCGGCATAGCGGATGCGCCAGCCGGCGGAAGTGGGCTTGAGCCCGGCTGCGTCGAGCAACACGCCCGCCTTGGCCAGTTGCTCGTGATACGCCGCCATCGCGGCGAAGAGGCCTTCGTCCGGCATCGCGCCGGCCTCACTGCCTTGCGTGGCTTTCACCAGGATCATGAATCGCATCGCGGTTCTCCTTAGCTTGAGGTTGCTGGTTGTCGGTGGTGAGCCATGGCGGCGGCACGCCGCTGCCATCGTTGACTCTTACCGGTACGACGAACCGCGCGCCGCCAGATCGACATCCTGTGCAAAAAACCCCAAAAACCAAGGGTAACTACTTAGATGCGGCCATGCACCCTATCCGCTTGCAGTCTTACAGGAAGCAAGGCCCGACCTCGCGGACCTCCACGCTGCACCATGCCGCGGCGGGGCACTCGGCGGCAATGACAATGGCCTCGTCCTGCGTGGCGCAGTCGAGCAGGAAGTAGCCGCCGATCATTTCCTTGGCCTCGGCAAAGGGGCCGTCGAGCAAGTCGCGGCGGCCTTCGCGCACCTGCACGCGCACGCCATTGGCCTGCGACGTGAGCGAGTTGACGCCCAGCAGCAGCCCGCGCTCATTCAGGCCTTCGGCAAAACGCTGCATGCTGGCGTAGGCCTGGCGCCCTTCTTCCGGGGAACGCTCGGCGCGCTGGCCAACGGGTTCGACAATCAGCAGCATGTACGACATAGGGTCTCCGCTTTGTTTTGCGCATTTTCGGGTAGGGCTTACCGCCCACATCCTGCACGCCTCGGCCGCCGGCCGCAAGCGGCCGGCGAGCTACTTATGGATGGCAGAAATGCTTGGCCGTTAATTGCAATGACGCAACGTTCGCCAAGCATTGCCGATCCGGGCGGACAGTTTAATATGTCGGCCTTGCGCCACCCGGCACCCGGCACCCAACGCCTTCCCATGACCGCATCGCGCCAGCCAACCATCCCTCGTACTTCATCGAGGGCGACACCGTGATCTGGTCGCACGACGACGGGCCGCTCTGGGCCAAGGACGGCAGCCCGCTGCCCATTGCCCATCCGCAGGCGTTCCGCTGCATCGACGGGCGCTGGTTCACCGACGGCGAGCACGTCATCGTGCAGGCCCAGCAAGGCAGCGGCGCGGCCTGGTACTACTTCTACCGGATCGAAAACGCCGACATCGCCACCTTCGAAGTCCTCAACGAGCGCTACGCCCGCGACGCCCGCCAGGCTTACTTCATTGCCGGCAAGACCATCCGCACCCGCAGCCCGCAGGCCTTCCGGCCGCTTGTCTACCAAGACTGGCGCTGGCCGGAGAATGGCCCGCTGGAGCCGGTGACCTGCATGCATGACTACTACGCCGTGGACGCCGAGTCTGCCTACTTCAACGGCAAGCGCGTGATCGGCGCGGATGGCGCCACCGTGGTGGGCTTGCCGGGCAACTACATTGCCGATGCCGCGCATGTGTACTACTTTGGCCAGCGCATCGAAGCCGACCGCGCCAGCCTGGTGGTAGCGCCCAGTGGCGACGGCCCGCTGCGCATGACCGACAAGATCGGCCCCATCGACGACGGCCAGCGCATGACCGCGCTCGACCACCGCCAGGTCGAGCACTGGCGGGACTACTTCACTGCCCTGCCCGCGCTGCGGGACTACTGGTGGCGCCGCCTGCAGGCGCCCGCCGCGCAAGCCACGCCAGTGCAAGAAGTGGAATACGGCGGCCATCGCCTCACCGGACTCGATCCGGCCAGCTTCCGCGTGCTGGAAAACGGACGCGCCGCCGATGCGGCGCGCGAGTACGACGCGGCCGCACTGAAGGCGAGTGCACCGGCAACCAACTAGCCGCTGAGAGTCGTCGGTACAATGGCTCGGACTTGGGACGCAAGCTATTTCCTGAACCCGACGCCATCATGACCCAGGCTTATTCAGAAACCGTCAGCCGGATCCTTGCTTCCCATCTGCAAAGGCCTGTCCAGCCGGCTGCGCCCGCCTGCCCTGCCGCCACCCCGCCGCTGATCGTGCACCAGCATTTCACCGTCGCGAACGAGGCGCTGGCGCTGCAGTTGCCGGCCTGGCGCGACTATGTAGGCCGCATACTCGATGTCCCGGCTTCGCGTGCGCAGGTTGCCAGCGGCTTCCGGGGCGAGATCGATACCTATGTGCTCAAGAACCTGACCTACCTGGACAGCCGCACCGATCCGGTGGGCCAGATCCGCACCACCGCGCGCATCTCCACCGACAGCGTGCGCGACTACGTCTTCCATGTGGCCGTGGACGGGATCGCCGAAACGGTGACGGACTTCTCCCGGCAGCGCAAATCCGCCCAGTTCGTGCCGGGCATCCTGGCGCTCGACATGAACCAGCCGATGCACATGCACCGCCCCACGCGCGCCCGGGTGCTGGCCTTCTTCGTACCGCGCGCCACGGTGGAGGCGGCCATCCCCGATGCCGAGTCCATCCATGGCCGCGTGGTGACCTACACCTCGCCGCTGACGCGCCTGATCTTCGGTCACGTGATGGCGCTCTGCCGCAGCCTCCCGGCACGGTCCGAGGCCGACGCGGAAAAAACCATCCGGGACTGCGCGCATTTGATCGTTGCCGCATTCGGCAAGCAGGCGCGCCTTGCCGGCAACGCACGCGCGGCGGCCCGCGCCGCCATGCTGGAGCAGGTGCAGCGCTACGTGCAGGCCAATCTGCACCACGAGGACCTCTCGCCCGAGCGCATCCTGCAAGCGTTCGGGCTGCCGCGCCCAACCCTGTACCGGATGTTCGAGCACGAAGGCGGCCTTGGCGCGTATATCCGCAACTGCAGGTTGCGGGCGGCGGCCGACGATCTCCTGCGCCTCGCGCACGTCGGCATCGGCGAGATCGCCTATGGAGCCGGCTTCAACAGTGCCTCGGACTTTACCCGCGCATTCCGCCGGGCCTACGGCGTGTCCCCAAGGGATTTCCGGGGGGCGCATGCGCCATATGTCACGTAACCGTCATGCGCGCGCCATACAATCGGCGACTTCCCAATAGTCCGAATGCCCTGGCGATGCCTGACGTTCCGGTTGACTCACACTTGGCTCGTTCCCGCTTTCGGCAGCCCTGTGCCGAGGATCTCTGCGTCACCACGCCATCGGTGACCACGGAACAGAACAATCAGGAAGTCCTCGATGTGTTCGGCAAGCACCGGGACCTCGCCAGCTTGCCGGTGACCGAAAACGACACGCCGATCGGCCTGATCAATCGCGCGATCTTCATGTCGCAGATGAGCAAGCCCTATCACCGCGAGCTGTACAACCGCAAGAGCTGCATCGCCTTCATGGACAAGGAGCCGCTGGTGGTCGATGCCGCGATGAGCATCGAGGCCCTGACCTTCAAGGCGGTGGAGTACGGCGAGAAGGCACTTGCCGACGGCTTCATCATCGCGCGCGACGGCCGCTTCCTTGGCATCGGGCATGGCTTGCAGCTGATGCGCGTGGTGGCGGACATGCAGGCCGAGAAAAACCGCCAGATCATGCACAGCATCGACTACGCCAGCACCATCCAGCGCTCGATGCTGCGCCCCTCGCGCGAGGCGCTGGCCAGGACGCTCGGCGACGCGGGCCTGGTCTGGGAGCCGCGCGATGTGGTTGGCGGAGATTTCTATCACTTCGCCGCGTTCGAGGACGGCTGGTTTGCCGCGCTGGCCGATTGCACGGGCCACGGCGTACCGGGCGCGTTCCTGACCCTGATCTCCTCGTCCATCCTGATCCAGGCCATCGAGCAGCGCGGCCCGCGCGACCCCGCCGCGCTCCTGATGGCGGTGAACCGCGGCATCAAGCAGATGCTCGGGCAGCTCGACGGCGACGATGAAACGCCTGGCTCGAATGACGGCATGGATGCGGCGTTCTTCTGGTTTGACAATGCCAGCCGCCAGCTCGTGTTCGCCGGTGCCAAGAGCGCCTTGTTCGTGCTCCAGCCCGGCGAGGCGGAAGGCGAGATCGTGGACGGCGAGCGCATGGGCGTCGGCTATGTGGACACCAACCTGGACTTTGCCTGGCAGAACCGCCTGGTCCAGACGCAGCCGGACAGCGTGGTGTTTGTGACCACCGATGGCCTGATCGACCAGATCGGCGGCCCCAAGGAAATCGCCTTTGGCAAGCGCCGCATCCGCGAAGCGATCCGCGGCAGCCGGCATGCCTCGGCGGCGCAGATCAACGACGCCGTGCTGGACCAGTATCGCGCGTGGCAAGGCCATCACCGCCGCCGCGATGACCTCACTTTCTTCTGCTTTCGCGTTCAATAGTCCTGCAATGGCCCGCTATAGCACTGAGATGAACGGTAATTCGATTGACCATGAATATGGGCCATTCTTTGAAATGGCCCGGGAACGCAACGTGATCTTCTACTACGTCGGCTACTTTTCCCAGAACATCATCGCGGCAATGTCCGACGCAGTGCGGCTGCAACTGACGGTGAGCGGCGTCGACGGCTCGACCCGGCGCAAGCTGTTCTCCTCGTTCGTGGAGATGGCGCAGAACATCGTCCACTATTCGTCCGACGCGCTCACGCCGCCCACCGAGGACACCAACCAGCTGCGCCACGGCTCGGTGTGCATCTGCATGGTGCAAGACCGCTACCGGCTGATGTGCTCCAACCCGGTGGCAATCACCCGCGTGGGGCAACTGCGCGCCGCGCTGGAGCCGTTGCGCACCATGACGCTGGACCAGATCAAGCAGGCCTACAAGGAAACCATGCGCGCCGAAGCGCCGCAAGGCAGCAAGGGCGCCGGCCTGGGATTCCTGACGGTAGCCCGCGACGCCAGCGCACCGCTGGAGTACAGCTTCCAGCCCATCGACGCAGACCCGGTATCGACGATGTTCTTCCTTACCGCAACCATCTGAATGACTGAACGGGATCGAAAGGGAAACTGATGGAAAACCTGTTCATTGCCGCCACACCGACCTCGCCCGAGGTGAGCTTTGATTTCAAGCAGCACACGCTCAGCCTCAAAGGCGAGTCCTATCCGGAAAACGCCGCGGTGTTCTACGGCGACGTGATCCTGCGCCTGCGCAAATACCTGGCGGCCTGCGAGGACACCGAAGTCACCGTGCACGTGGCGCTGACGTACTTCAACAGTTCCAGCACCAAGGTGCTGTTCAGCATGTTCGACGCCATGAACGATGCAGCCGACAAGGGCAACCGGGTCATCGTGCACTGGTATCACGACGTGGACGACGACACGATCCTGGAATTCGGCCAGGACCTGCACGCCGACTTCCCCGCCATCGATTTCCTCGACCACGCCACCACGGCTAGCTGAGCAGCGCATGTCCGAGCCAGATCTCTTCGAGTCGGAAAACGGCGTCCTGGCGGGCGCCAGGGCGGTATTCGGCAATCCCGATGCCGGTGCCCAGGCATACCGCGACACGCTGGGCGAGCTGATCGGCTACTACGAGCGGCTGATGCGCGAAACCCGGCGCCTGATACGGCGCAGCGACCGCGAAGAGCTGGAAATGAACCGGCTCAACCATCGCCTGCAGGACCTGGCCCGCGAGCTGGAATTCCGCGCCACGCGCGACACGCTCACCGGCGCGCTGAACCGCGGCGCCATCATCGAGCGGGCCGGCGCGATGCTGGCCGGGGACAGCCTGTCATTGATCGTGCTCGACATCGATCATTTCAAGCGGGTCAACGACTCGATGGGCCACCCTGTAGGCGACACCGTGATCCGCGGCGTCGTCGAGTGCCTGGAGCGGTCGGTGCAAGGCGCGGGCGTCATCGGCCGGGTGGGCGGCGAGGAGTTCGCTGCGCTGCTGCCGGCGCGCGGGCTGGACACTGCTGTCGAACTGGCGGAGCGCATGCGGCTGCAGATCGAGCAGCATGTGTTTCCGGTCAAGGCCGGGCTGCAGGTGACGGCCAGCTTCGGCGTGAGCTGGAGCCCCCCCGGGACGAGCTTCGAGCAGGCCTATGCGCGCGCCGACGAGGCGTTGTATCAGGCCAAGCGGAGCGGGCGTAACCGGGTTGTCAGTCTGCTGGAGAGCGAACTGGTGGTGCCGTTGCATTGAGGCACCGTGCCGGTCGGGTTCACGCAAAACGCCAAGCCACAACATGCCGCGGCGCGCGCCACGCCCCCTGCGGCCCGGTCAGCTCGCCGGGTTGACCTGCACCGCCAGCGGAAAACCGGTATCGAACGTGGTCCGCACATCCAGCCGCTGCTTGAGCAGCCCTGCCTTCAGGTAGAAGTCCGCCGTGCGCTGCTGCTCGGCAATCACTGCCGCATCGATGTTGCGCCATTGCGTACGGCGCCGCTCGAACTGCAGCCGCGCGGCTTCCGGCGGGATGCCGATGATGCGAGCCAACGCAGCGGAAAAGCCGTCCACATGCTGGTACGACCACACCTGCGCGCGCACCACGCGCTGCAGGAAGTCGCGCAGCACCTCGCGCCTGGCAGCCAGCGCGCTGTCCGTTGCCGCCAGATAGCTCAGGCCGGACCACAGCCCGCGCCCGCTCACCAGCACGCGGGCATGGCCGCTGGTCTCGGCCAGCGCGGTGTACGGCTCCCAGGTGGCCCACGCATCGATCGAGCCGTTGACCAGCGCCAGCTTGGCGTCGGCCGGCGGCAGGAAGCGCAGGCTGGCGTCCTCGGGCTTCAAGCCGGCCGATTCGAGCGCCTTCAGGGCGACGAAGTGACCAATGGAGCCACGGTTGGTGCCGATATTCTTGCCGCGCAGGTCCGCCGCCGTCTTCAAGGGCGAATTGGCGCGTACCAGCACGGCGGTGCCAAACGGGTCCGAGCGGTTGACGCCGATGATCTTGATCGGCGTGCCGGCGGCCAGCGCGAAGATGGCGGGCGCATCGCCAATCGGGCCGGCATCGACCGCGCCGGCGTTCAGCGCCTCGGCCAGCGGCGCGGCGGCGGGAAACTCCGTCCACTGGATGTCATAGGCCAGGCCCTTGAGCTCGCCCGCGCTCTCCAGCAGGGCGCGCAGGCCACCCTTCTGGTCGCCGGCCTTGAGCACGGGGCGGCCCTGGGCCGACACGGAAAACGGCAAGGCGCCGCTGGCCGCCGCCAATGCGCCGTAGCGCAGGAACTGTCTTCGGGATGCCGTCATGATGCCGCTCGCCATCGCCGTCAGGCTGCCTTGCGGCCAGCAGCGGAACCCGCGCCGGCCGCAGCCTCGCGCTGCGCCACCAGCGCGCGCACGCGGGGAATCAGCTCGCGGCCGTAGTCCACGGCATCTTCGAGCGGATCGAAGCCGCGGATCAGGAAGGTGGTCACGCCAAGGTCGTAGTAGTCCAGCAGCGCGTCGGCCACTTGCTCCGGCGTGCCAACCAGCGCGGTGGAGTTGGAGCGCGCGCCGGTGAGCTTGGCGATCTCCGTCCACAGGCGCTTGTCCACGCGCGGCCCCTTGTCGGCGGCGGCCAGCAGGCGGCGCGCGCCTTCGCTTTGCTGCGGGCCGCCCTGCCCCAGGCCAGCCGCCTCGCGCAGGCGGCGCGTTTCTTCGAGGATGGCATTGGCGCGTGCCCATGCCGCCGTCTCGGTTTGCGCCAGGATCGGCCGGAACGAGACCGAAAAGCGCACCTGCCGCCCATGCGTGGCCGCCTCGGCACGCACCCGCGTGGTGATATCGCGGACCTGCTCGAGCGATTCGCCCCACAGTGCGTAGACATCGGCATGACGTCCGGCGACTTCAATGGCCGCGTCCGAAGCCCCACCGAAGAAGATCGGCACGTGTGGTTTCTGCGCCGGCTTCACTTCGGAGAAGCCTTGGGTGAAGCGGTAGTACTTGCCTTCGTGGTCGAACGGCTGGTCCTGCGTCCAGATGCGCCGCAGGATGCCGAGGTACTCGTCGGTGCGCGCATAGCGCTCGTCGTGGCTGAGGAAATCGCCGTCGCGCTGCTGCTCGGCATCGGAGCCGCCGGAGATGAAGTGCACGCCAAGCCGGCCACCGCTGAACTGGTCAAGCGAGGCGATCTGCCGGGCCGCCAGCGTGGGCGCGGTAAAGCCCGGCCGGTGCGCGAGCATGAAATGCACGCGCTCGGTCACGGCAGCCGCGTAGGCAATGGTGAGCGTGGCGCTCGGGCCGGTGGAGTGATGCGGCACCAGCACGCGGTCGAAGCCGGCGTTCTCATGCGCTTGCGCAAATGCCCGCACGTAGTCGCGATCCACGACCGGTCCGCTGGCCGGATGGATCTCCGACTGCTTCTGGCTCTGGATCATGCCAATGATTTCCACGCTCATCGTAGGCTCCTGTTCCTGGTTTGCGATGATTTGAAACGGCTGCGCGGGAGTTGCGCGCCGTATCGCCAAGACATGAACATACGCCGTGGATAGGCGATCCTTAAGGAATAAGAACGAGGGAAGATATGCGGTTTTGCACGCTGCGGGACATGTCATGCATGCCTTTGCGCACGGCCGGGCCTGCTTGCGCATGCGCCGGAGCGGCAAGCACGATCGTGCTTGGCGCCATCAGGATTGCAGGCATCGTCCTGCTCACCGTTCTCCGTATTTCCCAGCATGGATGCCCGGCTTCAATTAGCCGGCGTTGCCAAGTATACTTGCAATCACATCAGGCTTCGTGGCCTGCCGTCAAAACGGACCCTCCCGGGCCCGTTTTCTTGTTTACCGGACTGACGATCCCTACCATTTTTCCTTTCTTTTCCCCTCTCTGTATGGCTCTTCGATTGGCTCTTCGATTTCGTCCCGCCTCCTGCGCAGCGCTGGCATTGCTGCTTTCCACCCTCGGCGCAGCGCCCCTTGCCCTGGCCGCGGATGCCGTCCTGGTCCTGGACACCAGCCACCGGCAGGAAACCCGGGAAGCCCCCGCGCTGGATCTCGCCATCACCCGGTTTGCCGGCAATGCGTCCGGTACTTACTACTGGGAGGACGGCCTGCTCGCCGAGCAGATCCTGTCGGGGCTGCAGTCGCGCGCCAACCGGGTCCAGCAGGAACTGCCCGATGGCCAGCGCGTGCTGTCGTCGCGCCGCCAGCTATCGGATGGCGCCGAGCGCGCGGCCGTGCTGGTAGACGAGCGCGGTGACGTGCTGGCGGCGGCGCTGGTGCACCGCGAGTGCGGCAAGAATGGCTGCCAGGACAGCGAGCACGGCTTGCTGTCGGTCTTCCTGCGGCCCGGCTTCGATCGCGCCAAGGCACAACCGCTGGTTGCGTGGAGCCAGGACGTGCCCGAAGACCTGCAGACCGGCCGCGGCGAGAAGATCGCCAAGATGGAGACCATCACGCTGGATGCCGCCCACACCGCAGCCAAGCCGGTCAAGCTCCCCAAGGGATTTTCGTCGCAAGTGCCGCTGTACCCGCGGGCCATCGTTTACCGCACCGCGCAGGATGCGCTGAGCAACGCCAAGGCCAGGCGTGTGCTCCGGCTGCAGACCACCGATAGCATCGAGCAGGTGCTGGCCTTCTACAAGCAACTGACGCCACCGCTGCAGGATGCTGTGTCCGACCTGGATGGCAGCACCGGCTTCATGGCGGGCAAGCGCAAGGGCGTGGCGTTTACCGTCAACCTGAAGGAGGACAGGCACTTCCCGACCATCACAAACATGGAGGTCGAGATCGGCGAATGATCCGGCTGCCGGGCGGCGAGCGGTGGCAAGCGGTGGATCACATACCGTTGTCGCCCTCGACCTTGCCGATCGACGCCCTGATCCCGGCAGCGGTGCGCAAGCCCTTGACGGAATACGTCCGCGCCTGCACGTCCTCCGGCTTGCGCATCCACCGTTGCGCGAACAGCCCGTCCTTGGGTGAATAACCGCCAAACCAGTCGACCAGTCGACCAGTTGCCCGAGGTAGCACTGGCGCCCACCCAGACAGGCATGTCTGCCACGATTTCAAAGGTGTAGTGGCCCGGGCCGTAGCTGTAGTAGACGCCGCGGTCATCGCCCTTGACCGTGTCCGGGACTGGGCAAAGGCTATCGGCGCCCGCAAATTTTCCGCCCTCGCGGCGGAGCGCGCCCACGTAGGAAAACAGCCCGGTCCCGCCCGAATAGGTGTCGATGATGAGATCGCGCTGGCCGTCGCCGTCGATATCCATCAGCGTGTAGGAGGCGCTGCCGTTCTCCCCGCCGCCGTCGATGCCGGAGGCCAGCAAGGCGCGCCATTCGTCGCTTGTGACGCCCGGGGTGCGCTTCGTCGGGAAATGCGCAGACACGCGTGACGACGCCCCTCATCAGCTTGGCACGCGCGGCGGGCCTCTCCCATCCAGGAATCGCGCGCAGACCTCGAATTTACTGATCGTCAACGGAACGTACTATCTGACCGACGCCGGCGACGGTGTGCTCCGCCGCCTGACTCGCGAACATCGCGTGGCGATGCGCACGTGCTATGCCGTACTGCCCGGCGTGATCTCGCTTGCCGCTGTCACGCCCGCGCCAACCGCCCGCCACGCCGCGATGATTGATTCGGCAGACCGGTCGATATCCGCCTCGGTGGTCGCCCAGGAAATCACGGAGAAGCGCATCACCACGCGCTCGCGCCAGCTTGCCTCACCGACATAGCAAACCCCTGCCGCCTGAACGTGCCCGATGACCGCCCTCGTCAATTGATCGCGTTGCGGCGGCGGTAGTCCTGTGCCGAACTGCACAACAAACTGGTTCAACTCGACCGGATTGCCGATCTCCACGCCGGCTTCCGATGCAAGCCGTTGCGCCATGCGCCGGGCCAGCGCACAGTGCTGTTCGATCATCGCGGCAATGCCGCTACGCCCGAGCGCGCGGATAAGCGCCCACGTCGCGAAGCCGCGAGCGCGCCTTGAGAGTTCCGGCACGTAGTGAAAGGGCTCCCGGCACTCGCCGCCGGCCGCGGGCAGATAGCTCGCTTCGTATGCCATCGCGCGCCGATGGGCATGCGCGTCACGGACAATGGCATAGC
Organism: Cupriavidus sp. MPR-AND1C; assembly: GCF_058809705.1. Taxonomy (NCBI): domain Bacteria; kingdom Pseudomonadati; phylum Pseudomonadota; class Betaproteobacteria; order Burkholderiales; family Burkholderiaceae; genus Cupriavidus; species Cupriavidus sp. MPR-AND1C. Next base: position 53,858 of record NZ_JBXASU010000040.1, read on the forward strand.
CGCAATCGTATGGCATCTGCAGCCACTTGTGGCCGTCCGTCGCCCAGGAGTCCGCTTGCTCGATGCCTTCGGTCAGATGGAGTAGCGCCGGGCACGAGCGCGCCCACAAGCCAAAGGCACCGTCGACGTGAAGCCATCCGCCATGGCAATGCACTAGGTCCGCAATCTCGTTGAACGGGTCGAATGCCCCCGTGTTGATCTGACCGGCTTGCCCGATGACTATCAGCGGCCCGCCGCAAGACGCCAAGGCCGTGGACAGCGCGCCAGCCTGCATGCGCCCCGTATCATCCGTGGGGATGCGTATGACACGATCATGGCCTAGTCCGAGATAACGCAACGCGGCAAAGATCGTGGCATGCGCATCGTTGCCAAGGCACACGTCAATCGGAGGCGCGCCGAACAAGCCCTGCGCATCCACATCCCAGCCGACCTTTCGCAAGACCTCGCTTCTTGCCGCAGCGAGGCAAACGAAACTGGCCATTGTCGCGCCAGTCGTGAAGCCGATCGAACATTCCGGTGGTAGCGACAGCAAATCGAGCAGCCATGCTGCCGCTATCTGCTCAACGACAGCATTTGCCGGAGACCCCAGGTAGCTCCCGCTGTTTTGCCCCCAGATGCTTGTCAACCAGTCGGCAGCAACGCCAACCGGATGCGAGCCCCCCGTGACCTTGGCAAAGTAGCGCGGTCCCGCGCCCCCCATCAGGCCAGCTTCCACCCCCTCAGCCAACTGCTCGATGACTTCAGCGGGCGCCATGCCGTCGGTCGGCGTCGGGCCGTTCAGGGCCGCCCGCAACGCGTCGAAGCTGGCAGTCGCGGCAGGGCGTCTCTGCGCGCGCAAGCCATGGAAATCCAAGGCCAGCGTGTATGCCCGTTCAAGTGCTGCACGATACGCATCCGACATGACCGTCACTCATCCGCGAAGTCGTTCATTTATAGAATCCGCAGGAAAAAAACGCCAGGTGATCGCCGCGCCCATCTTGAGTTGTCGCCGCATTCATGCTGCCAAACGCTGTTTTCCCGCGCCTGGCTTGATGCACGATGAGCGCCGCCCAGGTGCGCGGGAACTCCGGCCGGTTGTGGCCTGTACGGACAGGCCACATAGGCGTTACCGTCGCTCAAGCGTGGGCGCGAATGCGAAGGCTTGACGCCCAGCCAGTGCAACATCGCCTGCGCCGTGATGGCCTTTCGCGTGGCGCCGTTGTCCCCGTGCAGCACCGGCTTGGCGGCCATGGCGTGGCTGCCATTGGCCAGCGCCGTGCACTTGAGCAGATGTGCCGATGTCGTCGAGGCGAGGCTTCGCCTTCTGTATAGCGAGATGCGTTGAAGGGGCAACGAAATGCAAACCCGCCAAGGGCCACCTTCGCGGCAAAATCTCAATCGCTCAGCCGCTCCGTCGGTTGGCATTGCACCAACCGACCCTGGACGCAGCCGTCACCAATTCAACCAACAAATGCCTTTTCAAGCACAAAATGGCCCGGCGCACTCATATTGCCTTCCGTGAAGTGCTGCTCGGTCAGCATCGCGCGGATGTCCTTGAGCATGTCCGGGCTGCCGCACAGCATGATGCGGTCGTTCTCCAGCGAGAACGGCTCCACGCCCAGGCGCTCGAACAGCTCGCCGTTGGCGATCAGGTCGGTGATGCGGCCCTGGTTGTCGAACTCTTCGCGGGTCACGGTGGGGAAATAGACCAGCTTTTCGCGGATCAGCTCGCCCAGGTGCTCGTGCTGCGGCAGGTGTTCCTGGATCAGCTCGCGGTAGGCCAGTTCCTCGACGAAGCGGCAGGTGTGGGTCAGCACCACCTTGTCATAGCGCTCGTACACTTCCGGGTCGCGGATGATCGACAGGAACGGGGCCAGGCCGGTGCCGGTGGCCAGCAGCCACAGTGTCTTGCCCGGCAGCAGGTTGTCGACCAGCAGCGTGCCGGTGGGCTTCTTGCCGACGAAGATCTGGTCGCCTTCCTTCAGGTGCTGCAGGCGCGACGTCAGGGGGCCGTCCGGCACCTTGATGCTGAAGAACTCCAGCGTTTCCTCGTAGTTGGCACTAGCGATGCTGTAGGCACGCAGAAGCGGACGACCGTTCACTTCCAGGCCAACCATGGCGAACTGGCCGTTTTCGAAGCGGAAACCGGGGTCGCGGGTGCAGGTGAAGCTGAAGAGCGTGTCGGTCCAGTGGTGGACGGAGAGGATGGCTTGCTGGTTGAGATTGCTCATGAATAAGGCGCTGTATGCGCTGGATGGCGCCGGCGTCGATGGCCTGTTGTGGCCTGATACCAAAGGCTTGGCGGTAGCTTGCCGGTTGCGTTCAACAAGGCGGGCTCCGGTCCGAAGGCTGGAAGACGCGCCGATCAAGGTGAGAAGATAGCGGATTTTAGAAGAAAACGCAGGGCGCGTCCCGATTCATGCATATTCAGGGGGGTTATAAGCCCCACGCCCCGCGTTTTCAGCCTCAACGGCGCCCCGAAAGCCGCCTGACCACCGAAATCAGCCGGCCCACCTCGTCCGTGGTGTTGTAGAAGGCCAGCGACGGCCGCACCGTGGCCTCCACGCCAGAGCGGCGCAGGATAGGCTGGGCGCAGTGATGCCCGGAGCGCACGCCGATGCCGGTGGGCCCGAATTGGCGTGGTGCTCCAGGTGCGAGACGATGATCTCGTCGCCCTCGCCTACGTTCTGCACGCCCCAGGTCCTGGCGATCAGGTTGATGGCCTCGGTGGTGCCGCGCACGAAGATGATCTCGTCGGGTGAGGATGCGTCGATAAAACGCTGCACCTTGCTGCGCGCGGCCTCGTAGGCATCCGTGGCGCGCCCGGCCAGTGCATGGGCGGCGCGGTGGATATTGGCGTTCTCGTGCGCGTATAAGTACGAGATGCGGTCGATCACCGGCTGCGGCTTGTGCGTGGTGGCAGCGTTGTCGAACCACACCAGTTGCTTGCCGTTGACGCGCTCCTGCAGGATCGGAAAATCGCGGCAAATCGCGGCGACGTCGAACGGCACGCGCGCCGAAGACGATGCCCACGGCAGCGTCTCCTCTTGCTCGCGCCCATAACCGTAAGCGCCCGCCCCCTGCTGCGGCAGATGCAGCGCGAGCGGGTCGCCGAACGTGGCGATCTCGCACAGGCTCGACGCACCGCCATGCGGGTCACGCCCCGCGCCCTCCAGGAAGCAGTAGGCGGGCGCGGCCGAGGACCGCGGCGACGGTGACTGCGCATGCGGCACGCCACGGCGCGTGCATTCGCGGCCAAAAGCGGCAATCGCCAGCGGGTGGGTCAGGAAGAACGCGGGCTCCTTCCACACCTTGCTGAGCAACTCGTCCATGTCGTCCGCGTGCGGGCTAAGCCGGGCCTGCCCGATGCACGCTTTGTCGTTGACGGCAACCGCCTATAGCCATCACGGCTCAACTATGAAATGACGCTGCTGGATTGAGAACGAATAGAAACGCATTTCCTAAGACACTTCCTTGATGGCGGCACCGGCCAGCGCGGGGAAAGGCGAGAGCAGGCGAGAGCCGGCAAGAGCCGGCTTGACAAACCGGCCAGGCTTCGTCCAGATTCAGGGGCAACGATGGATAGCCTCCGCGCACCGTTCACCGCTCGCCACTTACCTTCAGCAAGGAATGCCATGACTCCCTTCTCTGCCCGGCGCCGTTTCGTGCGGCACGCCATGCTGCTGGCCGGCGCCGGCATGTTGGCCAGCGCGGCCAGCGCCGCGCCCGCCACAGCAGACGAAGCACTCGCCGCCGCCATCGCCGGTCCGCAGCGCAGCGCCGCCAACAAGGCCCGCGACGTGTACCGCCATCCGCTGCAAACGCTACGGTTCTTCGGCTTGCAGCCGGACCAGGCAGTGATCGAAATTGCGCCGGGCGGCGGCTGGTACACGGAGATCCTGGCGCCGGTGCTGCGCGACCACGGCAAGCTGTACGCCGCGCACTACGATGCGAGCGCGGCGGATGCCAGCCAGGAAAGCAAGCGTTCAAGGGCGAACTTCGAGAAGAAACTGGCGCAGGATCCAGGCAACTACGGCAAGGTCACGGTCGGCACGCTGCCGGTGCGCGCCTTCACCGATATCGCCCCGCCGGGCGGTGCAGACCTGGTGCTGACCTTTCGCAACACCCACAACTGGATCAAGGACGGCCACCTGGACGACAGCCTGCGCGCCTTCTATGCCGTGCTCAAGCCCGGCGGCGTGCTAGGCGTGGAGGAGCACCGGGCCACGCCCGGCACCTCGCTGGAGCAGATGATCGCCACCGGCTACGTCACCGAAGATTACGTTATCGACCATGCCCGCGCGGCTGGCTTTGCGCTTGCCGGGCGCAGCGAGATCAATGCCAACCCGCGCGACAACCACGACCATCCCGATGGCGTGTGGTCGTTGCCGCCGACGTTGCGCGGCGGCGAGCGCGAGCGCGCGAGCTTCATGGCCATCGGTGAATCGGACCGCATGACACTGAAGTTCATCAAGCCACGCTGAGCCACGCTGAGCCACGCCTTGTCAGGCGATCGACGCGAGGCGGTCGCCCACCTTGATCGCCGAGCCCGCGCGGCAGCGCATGGCCAGCAGCGTGCCCGCCACCGGAGCCAGCACGGTCAGTTCCATCTTCATGGCCTCGACCACCAGCAGCGGCTGCCCGGCCCGCACCTGCTCGCCGGGCTGCACCAGCACCTTCCACACACTGCCGCTCATCTCCGCCGTCACGGCATGGCCGTCGTGCTCGTCATGGCGCAAGGCGGCCGGCACCTGGATGGGCGCAGCGTTGGCCTCATGGACTTTCCAGTGCGCCACCTCCGCGCTGAAGGCTGCCTGCTGCCGCGCCTGGAAGGCGGCAATGCCGTGCGCGCTGTGCGCGAGCGACTGGCGGTACGCGCCGTAGTCGAAGACATCGTGCTCGATGCGCACCGTGGCGCGTCCTTCGCGAAAATCCTCGCGCAACCGGTCCAGATCCGCCTCTGACACCGGGTAGAACTGCACCTGGTCAAAGAAGCGCAGCAGCCACGGCGCGCCCGGCTCAAAAGCTGGGTTCTTGAGGAACCTGTTCCAGATCGGCAGCGTCCGCCCGATCAACTGGTAGCCGCCCGGGGAGTCCATGCCGTAGATGCACATATAGACCCCGCCAATGCCGACCGTGCCTTGCGCGGTGAAGGTGCGCGCAGGGCTGTACTTGGAGGTGAGCAGCCGGTGGCGCGGGTCAAGCGGCACGGCGCAAGGCGCGCCAAGGTAGACATCGCCCAGCCCCAGCACCAGATATCGCGCGGAGAACACAATGTCCCGCACCTCGTCGCGATGGGCCAGGCCGTTGATGCGCTGGATGAAGTCGACATTGTTCGGCAGCCATGGCGCATCGGCGCAGACCGTCTCGCGGTAGCGCTGCACGGCATCCAGCGTGGCGCCATCCTCGAAGGCCATCGGCAGGTGCACCACGCGGGTGGGGATCTTCAGCATGGCCACGTCCGGCAGGCCAGCCTCGATGGCAAGCAGCGCCTCGATCAAAGCCGCCTGATGGATGCGCTGGCCGTCGTAACGCACCTGCAGCGAGCGCACGCCGGGCGATAGCTCGAGCACACCGTCTATCGGCTGCGCCTTGAGCGCCTCCATCAGCAGGTGCACCCGCAGCCGCAGGCCGATGTCGAGCACGTTATCGCCGTATTCCAGCAGCAGGTAGCCGTCGCCCGCCTGGCGGTAGGCGATGGCCGGGTGGTGCCCGCTTGCCGCGCGCCCGGCAAGGATGGCGGTGGAACGCGCCGGCGCCGGCAGCGGCGGCGCGCGCGTTATTTGCCGCAGCCCGGCAATGTCCTGGTCCTGCGCCGCTTGCATGGCACGCGCGGCATCGAAGCTGATTGGCCGAAAGCGGATCCGGTCGCCCGGCTTGACCTGGCCGACTTTCCACAGCTCGGCCTTGGCGACCGTGACGGGACACACGAAGCCGCCGAGGCTCGGGCCATCATTTGTGAGGATCACCGGGAAGTCGCCAGTGAAGTTGATGGCGCCGATTGCGTATTCGCAGTCGTGCACGTTGGATGGGTGCAGGCCCGCCTCGCCGCCGTCGCGCCGAGCCCATTCAGGCCGGGGCCCGACCAGGCGCACGCCAAGGCGGTTGGAGTTGTAGTGCACCTCCCAGTCGGTGGCGAAAAAAGTCTCCATCGATGCCGGCGTAAAGAAGTCGGGAGCGCCATGCGGGCCGTGCAGGACCGCGATCTCCCAATGCTGGCCGTAGACCGGCACCAGTGCCGCGGGGGCGGCCTGCGGCGCTGTCACCGGGGCACAGGTGCCGCTGGCAGCCAGATGTGGCTGGCCAAGCGGGAGCATGTCGCCCAGCCGCAGCGTGCGCCCGGCATGCCCGCCGAACTGCCCGAGCGCGAAGGTGGACCGGCTGCCCAGATAGACCGGCACATCGAAGCCATTGCGCACGGCAAGGTAGGTGCGGCAGCCTTGCGTGGCCTTGCCGAGCGCCAGGACCTGTCCCGGAGCTACGCGGATTGGCGCCCAGAACGGGACGTTCATCCCGTCGAGTGTTGCCGTGCAAGGCGCGCCGGCCAGCGCCACCACGGCCGCGCCATGAAACCGCAGGCGTGGTCCCACCAGCGTGCATTCCAGCCCGGCCGCGCCCGGATGATTGCCAACGATGCGGTTGGCCAGCCGGAAGGCATAGTCGTCCATCGGACCGGAGGGCGGCACGCCGATATGCCAGTAGCCGGTGCGGCCCGGCACGTCCTGGATGCTGGTGTAGGTGCCCGGCTCCAGCACCTCGATGACTGCCGGCGCGTAGGGAAAATGGTCGAGCATGCGCGTGAAGGCGCGGCCCGTGGTGAACTCGGGCGAATCGACGATCTGGCGCAAGTAGTCCAGGTTGGTGGCGATGCCGCCAAGGCGCGTGGCGGCCAGCGCTGCCGCGAGCCTCTTGCGCGCGGCTTCGCGGGTGGGGCCGTGAACGATCAGCTTGGCCAGCAGCGGATCGTAGAAGGCGGATACCTCCGTGCCGGTCTCGACCCAGCCGTCGACACGCACGCCGTCCGCAAAGGCCACCTCGGTCAACGTGCCCGGCGAGGGCTGGAACTGCTTGAGCGGATCTTCCGCATAGAGCCGCGCCTCCATGGCCGCACCCTGCGGCGGCCGCGAAATGGCCTCCCAGTCCAGCGCATCGCCCGCGGCCACCTTCAGCATGCAGGCGACCAGGTCCAGCCCGGTGACCAGCTCGGTCACGGGATGCTCCACCTGCAGCCGGGCATTGACCTCCAGGAAGTAGAAATCCTCCCGCTCCACGTCGTAGATGAACTCCACCGTGCCGGCCGACCGGTAGCGCACCGATTCGCCCAGCCGGATCGCGGCCCGATGCAGCGCGTGGCGCGTGGCCGCGCTCAAGTGCGGTGCCGGGGTTTCCTCCACCACCTTCTGGTTGCGGCGCTGCGTGGAGCAATCCCGCTCGCCCAGCGCCACCACGCGCCCCGCGCCGTCGCCGAAGATCTGCACCTCGATATGCCGCGCGCAGTCCAGGCAGCGCTCGATAAAGGCCCCGCCATGCTTGAAGAATTGCTCGCCCAGCCGCTGCACGCTGTCAAAGGCCGCGCTCAGCTCGGCATCATCAGCGCAGCGCGACAGACCGATGCCGCCCCCGCCGGCCGTGCTCTTGAGCATGACGGGATAGCCGATGCGCGCGGCCTCCCGCAGGGCTTGTTCCAAGCTGCAGAGCAGGCCGGTGCCGGGCGTCATCGGGACACCCGCCTCGGCGGCCAGCTCGCGCGCCCGGTGTTTCAGGCCAAACTCGCGGAGCTGGTGCGGCGTCGGGCCAATGAAGACCAGCCCTGCCGCTTCGCAGGCCTCGGCAAACGCCGCGCTCTCTGACAGAAAGCCGTAGCCCGGAAACACGGCTTGCGCACCGGTATCCAACGCGGCTTGCAGCACGCGCTCGGCCACCAGGTAGCTATCCGCCGCACGCTCGCCGCCCAGCGGCACGGCCACATCGGCCAGCCGGGCATGCGCGGCATTGCGATCGGCATCCGAATACACGGCCACGCTCTTGATACCCAGCGCACGCAAGGTGCGAATGGCGCGCACGGCGATCTCGCCACGATTGGCGATCAGTACGGTGTGGAACATCGGCGCTCCCCGGTCAGGTTGCGCTGGCGTTTGCGCTGGCGAGGTAGGCGCGCCAGCCGCCAAATGCCGTGATATCGCGGGCGCCTTCCAGGCCCCGGGGTTCGCAGATGAACCCGGTAACTTGCCGGCCGTCTTCCAGCAGCAGCTTGCCGATGCCAAGGGGCGCGGGAATCTGCGCGACGAAGGCGCCAAAGCTGGCCAGTGGCACATCCCAGAGCTCGACTTCGATCGGCGCGCCCTGCCCTGTGCCGACATGCACCAGCCCGGGCTTGGGCGGGATCGTGTCCGCCAGCGCATAAAGCCGGTAGCACCGCGCCGTGCGGCAAGCCTCCACAAAGCCCGCGTGGCGCGTGAGCAGCTGATGGTTCAGCGGCATGCCGCTAAGGTGGGCGCCGACCACGGCCAGCCGCACCGATCCCGGCGTGTCCGGCGTGGCGCGCTGTGCACCAACGGGACAAGCCCGCCCGGTGGCGCCCAGGGGCAACGCTTGCGCCGCCTGCCACTGCCGGCCAAAGCGGGCCAGCGCGCGGTCCGACCAGGCCGGGGCAATCAGCGTGATGCCCGCCGGCAAGCCGTCCTCGCGCGCACCGGCCGGCAGCGCCAGCGCCGACAGGTCGGCCAGGTTGGTGAAGTTGGTATAGGTGCCAAGCCGCGCGTTCAGGCGGATCGGATCGTCCTGCACGGCGGCCAGCGTATAGATCGACGGCGCGCTTGGCACCACCAGCGCATCGACCGTTGCCAGCGCCAGGTGGATAGCGCGGGCTAGCGCCGCGCGCCGGTATTCGGCGCTGAACGCATCCGTCGCGCTATAGCGGCCCGCTTCCTCCACGATCACGCGAACGACCGGATCGATGGCTTCCGGCTGGCTGGCGTGAAGCTGGCTCACCGCCAGGAAGCGCTCGGCGACCCATGGCCCCTGGTAGAGCAGTGCGGCCAGCTCGGCGAATGGCGAAAAATCAATCGGCACCAGCTTGGCGCCCGTGGCCTGCAAGTCCACCAGCGCTTGCTCGAAATTGGCCTGTGCCTGCGTATCGCCAAAGAACGCCAGCTGATCGGGAATGCCCAGCACGGGCGATGGCGCCAGCACGGCTGGCGCGCTCTGCGGATAGGTGCGCGAGTAAGGATCGTCGTGGTCAAAGCCGCCCGCGATCTCCGCCACCAGCGCGGCATCGTCGACCGTCAGCGCAAACACGCAGACGCAGTCCAGCGTGCGGCAGGCCGGCACCACGCCGGCGCTGGAGAGCCAGCCCCGGGTCGGCTTGAGGCCCACGATATTGTTGAATGCCGCGGGAATGCGCCCTGAGCCCGCCGTATCGGTCCCGAGCGAGAACGGCACCCAGCCGCGCGCCACCGAAGACGCCGAGCCTGAACTGGAGCCACCGCTGACATAGGCCGCATCGAAGGTGTTGGGCACCGCGCCGTAGGGCGAACGAACACCCACCAGGCCCGTGGCGAACTGATCCAGGTTAGCCTTGGCCACCACGATGGCCCCGGCCGCGCGCAGCCGCGCCACCGCGCCGGCATCGCGCTGGGCCATATACGCAAACGCGGGACACGCCGCCGTGGTGGGCCACCCTGCCACGTCGATGTTGTCTTTCACCACGAACGGCACGCCGTAGAGGGGAAACGCATCGAGCTTGCCGCCCGCTTGCTCAACGCGCGCCGCCAGCATATCCAGCTGGGACCGCAGCCGCGCCGCGTCCAGCCGCGCGATCCAGGCCGGGTCCGCTGCGTCCAGGTCCAGGAACGGCGCCAGCGCGTCCACGAGCGACGCGCCTTGCGTCTTGTAGAGCTGTTGCCAGTCCGTCAGGGTTCGGCAACTGCCAAGGCTGGCGGCGGATCGGCGCAGCGGCGTCTTGCTGGTCATCGCTTGTATCCCAGGTTGTATACATGAGGGCGTTGCAGACCAACAAAGCAGGAGACATGCCATGCAAGACAAAAGTCGATTCTTCTTGCATTTCAAGGGAATCGGGGTCGGGACGCCTTCGCGAGCCGAAGGCGCATGCGCGGCACGCACCCGCGCCGCATCAGCGGGCGGCGCGGGTGGACCTGAATCAGTGCCGCAAGGCAGGACGACGCCGCAATGTGGTGCGTCGTCCCGGCGCCTTGGAACCGCACGCGCTGGCGAAGTACCTGCTGGCCAGGCCACGCTGATCGCGGCTGGCTGGCTATTTCGTGCGCCGCGGCGCGCGCGCCGGCTTTTTCGCGCCGGCCGGCGGCGCGGCCAGTTGCCCGGCCGCTGCCCGCAGGCATTCGACCAGCTGGATGCTGCTGGGCGTGGGCCGCCCTTCGCGCAGCGTGATCACGCCCACCGGCGGCAGCTCCAGCGCTATGTCCATGGGCAGGATATGGAAGCGGCCTTCCCGCTCGAACTGCTGCCCCACCGACCTGGCCAGGAAGCCCACCGCATCCAGCTGGGAGACGAAGGTGGTGATGGCAAGGTAGGACGACGACTCGATCAGGTCGGTTGGCGGCTGCAGCCCCAAGCGGTAAAACTCCTGCTCGATCTTGACCCGTAGCGAGGCCCATGGCGGCGGCACCACGCAAGGCATGCCGGCCAGGTCCGCCCAGCCCGTTGCGCGCTTGCTTGACAGCGCGTGGCCGCTGCGCACCACCGCCACCATCGGCTCGTTATAGAGCGGCTCGGTGATGAGGTCCGGTGCGGCGTAGCCGGGCTCCAGCCGCCCGACGATCAGATCCAGTTCGCTGATGCGCAGTTTGGGCAGCAGGTGGGGCAGGTCGCCCTCCTCCACCAGCACGGTGGCCTGGGCCGAGCGCTGCTTGAGCAGGCCCACGGCTTGCGCCAGCAGCACCGGCAGGGCCGCGCCCATCGATCCTACCCGGGTGCGCCCGGCGGCGCCGCTGGCCTCCGCGGCAATCTCGTCGCGCGTGCGCTCGTATTGCGCCAGCACCGAGCGGGCGAAACGCACCAGCGACGCGCCAGCCGGCGTGGGCTCGGTGCCGCGCGTGGAGCGCGTGAAGAGCGTCAGGCCCAGCGTCTTCTCCACCTCGGTGAGCATCTTGGAGACAGCTGGCTGGCTGACGCAGAGGAACTCGGCGGTGTGGCCGAGATGGCGGAACTCGTCCAGCGCCACCACCAGTTGCAGGTGGCGTAGCTTGATATTGGAGCGCAGGGCGCGGTCGATCTGAGGCATGGTGCAATTCTACTTAACTTTAAGGTTATGAAGCCATTCCGATGATTGATTGGATTGTTATGAATGGCTTTGCCACAATCCGGCCTGACAGGTGGACATTGCCACCAGCCCATGATTCCAAAAACGACACCCTGCGAGGACGACACATGACCGCACCCCACGGCATCAACCACGGGCGACGCCGCCTGCTCATCGGCGGCGCCGCTGCCGCCACGGCTGCGACGGCTGGTAGTGCCGGCCTGTTGCTGCCCGGCCTAGCACGTGCAGCCGACTATCCGGACCGGCCCATCACCTTCATCTGCCCGTGGCCCGTCGGCGGCACCGCCGACCAGTCCATGCGCGCGCTGTGCCAGGTGGCGTCCGGCGTACTCAAGCAATCCATCGTGTTGGAAAACCGCGCCGGCGCATCGGGCATGATCGGCACCAAGGCACTGGCCCGCGCCAAGCCGGACGGCTACACCATCGGCCAGGTGCCGATCTCGGTGACGCGCTTCTCGCAGCTAGGCATGCTGCAACTGGACCCGCGCAGCGAGCTGACCTACCTGGCGCGCACCTCCGGCCAGACCTTCGGCATCGCGGTGCCGGCGAACTCGCGCTTCAAGTCGCTCAAGGACGTCGTGGCCGAGGCCAAGGCGCATCCGGGCAAGCTCACCTATGCGCATGCCGGCATCGGCGGCGCCACCCACGTGGGCATGGAAGAATTCGCGCAGGCCGCCGGTGTGCGCTTCAATGCCATCGCCTACAAGGGCGGCGCGCAGGCCTTGCAGGACGTGCTCGCCGGGCAAGTGGACCTGCTGGCCGATTCCAGCTCCTGGGCACCGCACGTGGAAGCCGGCAAGCTGCGCCTGCTGGCCACCTGGGGCGACCAGCGCACACCGCGCTTCAAGGACACGCCCACGCTCAAGGAACTGGGCTACAACGTGGTGGTGGAAGCGCCCAACGGCATCGGCGCGCCCATCGGCCTGGACCCGGCCGTGGAGAAAAAGCTGCGCGACGCCTTCCGCCAGGCCGTGGCCAGCAAGGAATTCCAGCAAGTCGCGGCCCGCATCGATGCGCCGGTGATGTACCTGGACGGCCCGGAATACAAGCGCTACATCAGCACGGTGTACGACCAGGAAACCCACCTGATCCAGCGCCTCAAGCTCAAAGAACTGCTGCAACAAGGCTGACCCAACGTGAACACCGCCGCCCTGATCCGCCTGCATGCGAACGACAACGTCCTGATCGCCCGGGACGCCCTGAGCCTTGGCCAGCGCCTGCCTGAACTGGGGCTGCGCGTGCGCGCCCAGGTGCCCGCAGGGCACAAGATTGCCGCCTGCGCCATTGCCAAAGGCACCCAGATCCGCAAGTTCGACACCGTGATCGGCGTGGCCGAGCGCGACATCGAGGCTGGCGATCATGTGCATTCGCACAACCTGGCGCTGGTGGACTTCTATCGCGACCCGGGTTTCTGCCAGGACGTACGGCCGGTGGACTATGTGCCCGAGGCCGAGCGCGCCACCTTCATGGGGTTCGTGCGGCCCGACGGCCGCGTCGGCACGCGCAACTTCATCGGCATTCTGTCGTCGGTGAACTGCTCGGCCACGGTGATCCGGCATATCGCGGACCACTTCACGCCCGAGCGCATGGCGGCTTATCCCAATGTGGACGGCGTGGCCGCCTTCGCGCAAAGCAGCGGCTGCGGCATGTCCTCGCCCAGCGAGCACTTCGACGTACTGCGGCGCACGCTGGCGGGCTATGCGCGCCACCCCAACCTGGCCGGCGTGCTGATCGTGGGCCTGGGCTGCGAGCGCAACCAGGTAGCGGGACTGATGGAGTCGCAAGGCCTGGTGCCCGGCAGCCACGTGCGCACCATGGTCATGCAGGACAGCGGCGGCACGGCGGCCACCATCCAGGCCGGCATCCGCGCCATCGAGGCGATGCTGCCGGGCGCCAACACCGCCACACGCCAGCCCGTGCCTGCCAGCCACCTGAAGATCGGCCTGGAATGCGGTGGCTCCGATGGCTTCTCCGGCATCAGCGCCAACCCGGCGCTCGGCGCGGCCATGGACATCCTGGTGCGCCACGGCGGCACCGCCATCCTGTCGGAAACCCCCGAGATCCATGGCGTGGAATACATGCTCACGCGCCGCGCCGTCACGCCGGAAGTCGGCCAGAAACTGCTGGACCGCCTGGCCTGGTGGGAGCGCTACACCGCCGGCCAGAACGCCCAGTTCAACGGCGTGGTCGGCCACGGCAACCAGCAAGGCGGCCTCGCCAATATCTTCGAAAAATCACTCGGCTCCGCCATGAAAGGCGGTACCACGCCGCTGCAGGCCGTCTATGAATACGCCGAGCCCATCGAGCAATCCGGCTTCGTCTTCATGGACTCCCCCGGCTACGACCCCGTCGCCGCCACCGGCCAGATCGCCAGCGGCGCCAACCTGATCTGCTTCACCACCGGGCGCGGATCGATGTTCGGCTCCAAGCCAGCGCCGACCATCAAGCTAGCGAGCAATACGCCGATGTACACGCGGCTCGAAGGCGATATGGACATCAACTGCGGGCTGGTACTGGACGGCGAATTGACGGTGGACGAGATGGGCCAGCGGATTTTTGAACACATCCTGGAAGCGGCCTCCGGGCACCCGACCAAGAGCGAAGCGCTCGGGCTGGGGGACAACGAATTTGTGCCCTGGCACCTGGGGATTGTCAGTTAGGAAGCCTTGCGGTTTGGAAC